>CAYVAP010000392.1:0-5214 GCA_964449365.1 uncultured Bacteroidia bacterium | reverse complement strand
GCTTCCAACAACTCTCGCTCATCCTCTCCCGCCCAGATGCTCCGATCGAGCCTACGAAAATACTGATCGAGCGCCATCGGATCATAGCCTTGCTTTTGCTTGAGCGTCTGCAAACTGATGTGCTCCGGAACAGGCTGCCGCGCTTCTGCCAGCAAGTCATAGCGCGGAGTAGGCTCAGCAGCTTGCTCCCCCATCAGCAGCGCCCACACCCGTTGCAGCAGCGACTCGTCGCTCAGCTCGGTGATGCGTCGGATCAGGGTGAGTTTGAGGGTAGGTAGGTGCATGGACAGTTGCTTTAGTATGAATTTACGAAGAAAATGGTAGAAGGCTAACGCAAATGTTCATATATTCAGTTTTAAGCCTACCCTCCAGCTATGCCAGCTCGCCGTCAACCCCTCACCAACCTATTGCTCGAACGGCTCAGGCGAACATCCTGATCGAAGGCACCGGTCTGGTACGTGAACGATACGTTCAAAGCCAAGTCAGCCGATAACATGAAGAAGCATTGGGCTTAGGTTCGAGGTTTGGCTTTAGCTCGATTCTAGCGTATATTTCATCTATGAATTCATCTCGCCCTCACGCCATCACGCTGCAAGCCCGACTCGATCAGTCGTTGCTCGATCAGGAGGTGCTGCGCGCCTTCCTGGGGAAAGAAGTGATCATCACCGTGATCGAAGCTGCCCCTCAGCCAGACCAGAAAACGAAGTTACGCTCGGTCTTCGCCCGCATGGCTCAGCAAAAGATGTTTCAACAGATTGACGACCCGACTACGTGGCAAAAGCAGCAGCGTGATGAGTGGGCGTAAAGTGCTGCTCGACACCAACGTCATCATCTTTGCTTCCAAACAGCAAGTTGATGTGAAAGCCCTTTTGGGCCGGTATGACGACTTTTACACGTCGATCGTCTCCTACATGGAAGTATATGGCTACCAGTTCGAGCGTCAAGAGGAGAAACAGTTGATCGATGAGCTCTTTGAAAGCCTCGAAATCATAGAGGTCACACAGTCTATCGCTGACCAAGTCGTCATTTATCGTCAACAGGTTTCGAAAAAGATAAAATTGCCCGATGCCATCATCTTAGCTACCGCTCGCTACCTCGATGCAGAGTTGATGACCGATGATTGGGATGATTTTCAAGGCATTGATAAGCAGGTCACGGTTTGCTCGATTGACGATCTGAAAATATGATCGAAAAAACCTGCGTTCACCCCCAAAAGAGTTTGCTATGTCTCCCATGAACCAACCCCTTACCAACCTCCAGCTCGAACTGCTCAAGCTCTTCAGCCTGGAGCTACCCGAAGAAGACCTGATCCAGATTCAGCGGCTGATCGCGAAGCATTTTGCGGACAAGGCGAGCGATGAGAGGGATCGGCTGTGGGAAGAGAATGGGTGGAGTGATGAGACGATGGTAGCATGGCTGGGCGGCAAAACAACCGAAAATTGACTTAGGCCATGACACGAACTTCGCTATTTCAACGCGCCATCCTCTCCATCCTGGAAGACGAGGCCACCTATTACAAAGGCAGCACCAATCCCCTCAACCTGCTGATCATCGCTGACAAGGAGCGGCACCATTACGAACTGCTCATGCAAGGCTGGGAGGGGGACCGCTACACCTTTCAGTGCCTGCTGCACTTCGACATTCTCGATGGCAAGATCTGGATTCAGTGGAATGACACCGAGCTACCCGCCGAGCAGGAATTGCTTAAGGCCGGGGTGCGCCCCGAGGAGATCGTGATTGGCAACCGACACCCGGAGACGCGGAAGTTTGGGGCGTTTGCGGTGGGGTGAGGGCTAAGTATTTCTTATCTTGCAGGAAAAGACCCGTATCCCATGGCCTTGATCGAGCACTTTGACCGAGAAGACTGGCAGCCTCTCTTTCGGCAGTTTTTTGAATCCGCCCTGTACCTCATGAAGCACGATCCGACCGCCCCAAGGGGGAGTGCGGTGGATGACCTACACGCGGGCTTAAGCCAGGGGGGCGTTCCGAGGATGCGGTATCACCTGACACAGGCGATGCCCATGCGGGGGTACTCGGAAGAAAAGCAGGCCGAGATATTGGCTTACTTAGACACCTTGGCCCATGATCATCGTCAGGAATTGCTCGATTTGATCCGCTCTGAGCGCATAGCTGCCAAATTTCAACTTCGATCCCTGCTACAAACCATCAATGTGTCAGAGGAACATCTCGGCGATTGGCTGGATCGCATCCTGGCTGGTGAGCGGCCGTTTGAAGAAAAACTGACTGCCCTCGGATACAACGAACAAGACACTGCTACCTTATATCAAGAAATTGATCGGTGGTTGTCAGATAACAACCTGATCCCCCCCTCGAATTGATGCCCGGTAAGGCTGTATGACAGCCAGGACGGCTGACGTCTTGCGCGGTGAGCTTTTTCCCTCTGATGTGTCATCGCACACCTCGCTCGATATAAGAGCGTTCTTCATTCTTCTTGCGTCGGGGTGATCTTACGAATGTTATCTATCACACGAATCACATCACGCAGGTATTTGCTCACGTTTTCGGTCATAGATCAACTGTTTCGTCTCATCCAGTTCAGCCAAAAAATATGGGTTTCGCAGGGTGTCGCGATCAATCAGATCGACTCGGTGGCCCAGCAACTCCCCAAGCGCTAGGTTCAAGTCGCTACGTACACCAAAGGGATCGTCGGGGCGCTGTGCTTCGGTCCAGAGAAAAAGAAAGTCAATGTCAGAATCCGGGCGAAAATCATCGCGCAGCACGGAACCAAACAGCATAGCTTTTCCAGGCCGTGGGAGGCGGCAAGTTGCCTGATCTGTGCCAAATTCCGCTGAATGAGTGGGCGCAAGGTGTGGCGCAAGCGAGGCGCTGGGTGGGGGTCGGTTGGTGCAGCGAGTAGGCGCTTCACTTCGTGATGGAGGGGACGAAGCACACCCTGAATAAAGGGCCAACTTACCTCCGTGCGATAGTCATCCTGCCGGATGCGGTCTTCGACCAACAAAGGTGGAAGATAAGGGACTGCAACCTGCCACCGCTCCCACATGCGCTTGGCAAAGAAAACGGTACGATCCGTCAGATGGGTAGCAGCGGCCCGCAACGTGTCGTCACGCTGAAAGTCTGTCTCGGCTGCCTCTCGCTGGTCCAGCATGATGAATAACCGCTCAAGGACTCGGTCGAGGTCGTAGAGGTATTTTTTGTGATAGCGGTTCATATGAAAGGGTACGAGAAAAATGATCGCTCGATCATCGTATCCGAAACAGGTTTGCCGGAGCCAATGTGGCCAATAAGCATCCAGAAACCGACGACCTAAGCCCGATTGCTGTAACTCATAATAGGCGACGATCTCATCAAGCTCTTCCAAAGCATCAGTCAACAGCAGGACTTTATACCTCAGTCCATCCATATTTATCCCGAAAATATGCCTTGGCCGTCTCGCTGTCGATGCGCTGCTCCGACTGTGCCTGGGCACTGCGCTGCTGTAGCAACTGCAACAGCAGTTGATCATATTCGTCTGCTGAGGCGGCGGTAGGCAGCCCTAGTCGGTGCTTGAGAAACGCAATGTATTGCAGCACCTCCTGCAGCACCGGTTCAGGCAATTGGTCTAGCTCTTGGTCGATTTGGTCGCGGAATCGCATGGGATTTAGAATTGGAATGGGTATGCTGAAAGATACGAAAATCAGGGCAAAATGGCACCTTATCGCTCGCCTAGCTTTTCAGCTATGCCAGCTCGCCGTCAGCCCCTCAGCAGCCTACCGCTCGAACGGCTCACAAACAGCTATCGATATTGCTCGATGTTTATTCGAATCAGAGAAAGAAACTCGTCCTCCAAATGGTTGAAATTTTGATCAGTGGTTACTAACACTAGATCGTAGTGGCTACTCGTCGCAGAGATCCAAAGGTCATTCTTCCCCATATTGCGAGCAGAAGTTGGCAGAGGCTTAGTAGGATGATTGCCTTGGCTGTAAGCGTCTATTTCTGCATAGCGAGAAATAATCTCGCGGATATTGATGTCAATGACAGAGAGGCTGTTTAGCAGTTCGCGAAACGCTTCCTGCTTTTTCTTGCCGTACTTTCGTTGCAGCATCAGCGACTCGATCTCGCCGGTTGTTACCACAGAAACAAACAAGTCATTGGTGCCATCAAACAGATAAAGATCTTGTTCGATGCGTTGGGCCATCGGCGAATTTCGGGTGTAAATCAAAACGACGTTGGTATCCAGCAGGTAATTCATGGCCTCGAGTTACGCCGTTAAGTCCTCCAACAGTTCCTCTATCGGCTCCTCTAGGGCGACTTCCTGCGCCAACGCCTGAAACGCCGCATACTTCATCCGTTGCGTCCCTTGTTCCTGCTTGATTTGTGCAAGCGAAACCCCTTCGCGCAGAGTCGTAACGCCCTCGAATGGGTTGGGCGGTTGAGCCGTCTGCTGAACGAGCGAGAAGGCTTGTTGCTCGATGGCTGCTAGCAGCGCCTCGTCTTGAATGTGCATGATTAAGTCGATGAGGGTAAGTTTACGCTGAGCGGAATCGATCATAAGCGATGACGTTGAATCATGAAGATACGAAAATACCAGCTATTCTACCACTCCCCCTCGATGTGATCAAATGCCTCTCTCACCGCTCCTCGCATCCCCTCCGCCTCTTCATCTGACAGCGTACCTGCAAAGGCCAATACTGCCTCGCGGTTGCTGCGCGGCTCCGTCCGTTTAAGCAGTTGAACAAACTGATACAACTGCTGCAACAACCAGGGGTGCTGGATGTCTTGCAGGTCGGCGAGGAGTCGTTGCTTGAGTGTCATGGTGGCAAGATACGCAATTTCCGGTAGATCACCCCCCCTTTTTCGCTGCCTCCATCAACCGCCGCAAGGCTGGCTCGATCCAACTGATCTCGATGTGCTGGGGATCGATGCCACGCTCGATGAGGTTTTGACCAATCTCAATATCGGTGAAATTGGCGTGTAGCCAGATCATGCCGTCCTCTTTCAGTTCTAGGTGAAAGAGCAGGCCATGTATGAAGTCATTGCCATCCCAACCGACGTTGAACAATACATAGCGACGGCGTTCTGGGTCAATTACCAGATGCCGTTGGGTATCCGGGCGATTGGAGATGGGGATGGAGGCTTGGTACGCCATCTCGGCGACGATGGCTTGGTGGTAAGTGGTCAGTCGATCCATTGGGCGATAATTTTTTCTGCGAGATCTACGGTGATCAGTTTTACGGAAAATTCTTGGATACGGCT
>CAYVAP010000391.1:0-5223 GCA_964449365.1 uncultured Bacteroidia bacterium | reverse complement strand
CTTATAATCAGTGGCATAGACCGGCCAGCCATCGGTAGCTACCTGGATAAAGCGCCGCCCCAAGTTGATCATCGGTTCGATGTTGATCACCATCCCCTCCTGCAACTTTGCCCCTGAGCGCCGTCTTCCGTAGTTGGGGATTTCGGGCGGTTCGTGCAGGTTTTTCCCCAAGCCATGCCCCACCATTTCTCGTACCACACTGTATCCCATCTGCTCGACATGCCGCTGCACCGCGTGTGATATGTCTCCTACCCGAGCCCCTACTACGGACTTTTCGATTCCCTTGTACAGCGATTGCTTGGTAGCGCGCAACAAACGCCCTAATCGAGCGTCCACTTCCCCTACCGGAAACGTGTAAGCCGAGTCCCCGTAGTATCCATTCATCAGTACGCCACAGTCGACCGAGATGATGTCTCCCTCTTTGAGGATCGCTTCGCCTGAAGGCATGCCATGAACGACAACCTCATTCAGAGAGGTACACAGTGTCCCAGGAAAAGGGGTCTGGCTAAAGCTCGGCGCGTGATTTTTGAACGCGGGGATGGCCCCGTGATCGCGGATAAACGTCTCTGCGATCTGGTCAAGCTCCATGGTGCTGACGCCCGGATGAATGTACTTCGCTACTTCGGCTAGGGTTTTGCCTACGAGTAAAGAACTTTGTCGAATTAATTCGACCTCTTCTTCCGTCTTGAATGTTGGTTTGTTTGACATGCTTCACTCTGCTCCTGTCCTATACGGCGACACCACTGCTGCTTCGGGTGCGCCCTTTGATTCGTCCACTCTGCATCAGGCCGTCGTATCGACGATTCAGTAAGTAGCTTTCGATCTGCTGAAGGGTATCGAGCACGACCCCAATCATGATCAGCAGGGTGGTCCCTCCGAAAAATTGGGCGAAAGCGCCAGAAGCGCCTAAACGAGTCGCAATGGCAGGAAAAATCGAAACGAAAGCCAAGAAGATCGAGCCTGGAAGGGTAATACGAGAAAGTACCGTATCGATATAATTGGCTGTCTTCTTACCGGGTTTTACCCCAGGGATGAATCCACCATTTCGCTTGAGCTGATCGGCAATCTCATTGGGATTGACCGTGATCGCCGTGTAGAAGTAGGTGAAGATGATGATCATCAAGAAGAAAACTAGGTTGTACCAAAAGCCAGTAAAATCACTCAAGGCCGCAGCTACACCTGTCAACGACTCGGCTCCAGAAAACTGAATCAAGGTCGTAGGCAGGAACATAATGGCTTGAGCAAAGATAATCGGCATAACCCCGGCAGAGTTTACCTTGAGGGGAATGTACTGCCGGGCGGCGTTGCCACGTCCTAGTTGACCGATGCGATTGCCCATCATTTGCCGTGCGTAGTTGATGGGGATCTTGCGGGTAGCCTGGGTCAGAGCCACCACGGCCATGGTAACTACGCCTAGGGCCAGTAGCTCAATGAAAAAGATCATCGGTAGCGTAGAGCGGGCCTCATTGATGAGCGATGCGGGGAAGCCCGAGATGATCCCGATCATGATGAGCAAAGATACGCCATTTCCGATGCCATTGTCAGTGATACGCTCGCCCAGCCAAACCAGGAAGAGGGTACCAGCGGTCAGGATCACCGTCGAGGTAATCCAAAAGAAAGAAGAACCAGCTCCGGTAATGGCACCGGGGTATTGACCGTTGAGGTATACCACGTAGCTCACGGCTTGCCCCAGGGTAATCGCTACGGTGAGGTAGCGGGTGATCTGGTTGAGCTTTTTCTGGCCGCTGTCGCCTTCCATCCGCAGCTTTTGGATAGAAGGAAGTACTGCCCCAAGCAACTGAACCACAATCGAGGCCGAGATGTAGGGCATGATGCCCAGGGCCAAAATCGAACCGCGGGCAAAGGCACCGCCTAAGAAAGTGTTGAACAGGTCGAGGAGGTTGCCACCGCTGCCACCACCGAAGCTGGCTTGCAGGATGTCCGAATCGATCCCAGGTAAAATCACAAAAGTGCCTAGGCGATAGACTCCTAGCAACAGCAGGGTGTAAAGAATACGGTTTTTGAGTTCCGTAATCTTGAAAATGTTCCTCAGCGTCTGGATTAGGTTTTTCATGCCTTAGTTTTCAGCGGCTCATTGGCCGAGTGTGTCATTGATCAGTGCTATCCTCTTCGCTTGGCTTGGGCTTTTTCACCGGAATCTCAGTTACTGTGCCCCCCAGCGCTTCGATGGCTTTGATGGCGGATTGACTGAACTTGTTGAGGTGAAAGTTCGCTTTGGTTTTGAGTTCGCCCCGACCAAGGACCTTGACCAGCTTGCGCTGGTTGGAAATAATGCCATGGTCAGCGAGGTAAGCGTGATCGACCATCTCGGTGGGGTACTGCTCTAAGAGGGTTTGTACATCATCGAGGTTGATCACCCGGTACTCGATGCGAGTGGGGTTTTTGAAGCCGAACTTGGGAATACGTCGCTGTAAGGGCATTTGCCCCCCTTCGAACCAGGGGCGATATTTGTAGCCGCTGCGAGATTGGGCCCCCTTGTGGCCCTTGGTAGAAGTGCCACCGCGGCCACTACCTTGCCCACGCCCGATGCGCTTCTGATTTTTGACGGCCCCTTTGGCCGGCTTGAGGGTATGCAGTTTCATGATTAGTCGATCTCTTCGATTTTCACTAAGTGAGAGACTTTTTTGAGCATACCCAGAATCTGGGGGGTACACTCTTTCTCCACCACTTTATGGGTACGGCCCAGCCCCAGGGCGATGAGGGTCGCTTTTTGGTCTTTGGGGCGCTTGATGGTGCCCCGGACCTGGGTTACTTTAATCTTGGGATACATGATGGATTAGGCTTATCCGTTGAACACCTGCGCCAAATCGACGCCTCGCTTGGATGCAAACTGATGTGGCATCTGCATATGAGCCAGTGCTTTGAAGGTGGCCTTGACCACGTTGTGTGGGTTGGACGACCCCAGGCTTTTGCCGATCACATCGCGAATACCTGCGGCTTCGAGCACCGCACGCATAGCTCCACCAGCCAGTACCCCTGTACCGGGAGAGGCCGGACGCAGCAGCACCTTGGCCGCGCCATATTTGGTAAAGCTTTCGTGGGGGATGGTGCCGTGCAGCACATTCACCTTGATAAGGTTTTTCTTGGCGTCATCGACACCTTTTGAGATGGCATCGGTCACCTCATTGGCTTTGCCGAGGCCATAGCCGACGATCCCTTTTCCGTCGCCCACTACCACGATGGCACCAAAGCTGAAGCGGCGACCACCTTTGACCACCTTGGCTACCCGCTTGATTTTTACCACCTTCTCTTCCAGCTCTACGTCGCTGCTTTTGACACGTATTTCGTTGGGGATATTCATGATGCTCGTTAAAATTTAAGGCCACCTTCACGGGCGCCTTCCGCCAGGGCTTTCACACGCCCGTGGTAGAGGTAACCGCCCCGATCGAAAACCACGCGCTCAATACCCTTGGCGCGGGCGATTTCAGCCAATTTTTCACCGACTTTTTTGCTCTGCTCTGTGCGAGAAAGAGTCTGCAAATCTAACTCTTTCAGTCGAGAAGAACAACTGGCCAGGGTTTTGCCCGCTTCATCGTCGATGATCTGGGCGTAGATCTGTTGGTTGGATCGATATACCGCCAGCCGTGGCTTTTCGGCATTACCGGCCAGCTTGGCGCGCAAGCGTCGGCGGATGCGGCTGCGGCGGGCGACTTTCTGTTTGACTTTTGCCATGAGATTGGTAGCTGATTAATGAAAAAATGCCTGAGCCAGCTGCTGCTCCGCCAGCTATACGGGGTAGCCCTGGGCTCCTGCTAACTAATTCGAAATCAGAAATTCGAGATTGGGTATGTAATTGCGTCCATGTCGAATTCCCAATTCCGAATCGCGAATTATTTACCACCGGCTTTACCAGCCTTGCGGCGAATCTGCTCTCCTTTGAAGCGAATGCCTTTGCCTTTGTAAGGCTCGGGTGGACGGAAGGAGCGGATCTTCGCCGCGATTTGGCCAATGAGCTGTTTGTCGTGGCTTTCGAGGGTGATCACCGGCGGCTCACCACGCTTGGTTTCGGCGCTGGCTTTGATTTCTGGGGGCAGCACCATCACGATGGGGTGAGAAAATCCCACCGAAAGCTCAAGCATGCTGCCCTTGACTTCGGCTTTGAAGCCGACACCATGAACCTCCATGACTTGCTTGTAGCCATTGGCTACGCCTTCGACCATGTTGTAGACCAACGTGCGGTACAGGCCGTGCAAGGACTTGTGTCGCTTTTGCTCGGTGGGGCGAGAGATGCTCACCTCTGTACCGTTTACCTCGACCTTGATGTCCTGGTCGATTTTCTGCTTGAGCTCTCCTTTGGGACCTTTGACGGTCACGACGTTGGCTTTATCGACGCTCACCGACACGCCGCCAGGCAGACTGATGGGTTGTTTCCCGATTCTGGACATAACTGCTTGAATTGGGGTGTGATCAATAAACGAAACACAGCACTTCACCACCGACATTTTGCTGTCGGGCGTGCTTGTCGGTCATCACTCCGTTAGGGGTGGAGACGATAGCGATACCGAGGCCATTGCGCACCCGAGGTATCGCAGTGGCTTTGGCATAGCGTCGCAGGCCGGGCTTGGATACCCGCTGCAGCGAGGAGATGGCAGGCTTACGGGAAACCTTGTCGTACTTCAGGGCGATTTTGATCACGCCTTGAGGCCCCTCTTCGATGAATTTATACTTACGGATATACCCTTGCTCTTGGAGCACCCGGGTCATCTCTTGCTTTAGCTTGGAGGCGGGGATATCCACCACCTTATGACCGGCACGCTGTGCGTTGCGAATGCGGGTCAGGTAATCAGATATGGGATCAGTATGCATGTTACCAGCTTGTTTTCTTTACCCCGGGAATTTTTCCTTGCAGCGCGAGCTCGCGAAACTTGATACGAGAAATCCCAAAGCGGCGGATGTAGCCGCGAGGGCGACCCGTGAGTTTACACCGGTTGTGCAGGCGCACGGGGGAGGAGTTGCGGGGTAGCAGAGCCAACCCTTGATAGTCTCCTTCTTCTTTGAGGAGGCGGCGCTTTTCGGCGTACTTGGCCACCATTTTTTCGCGCTTTTCTTGACGGGCGATTGCAGATTTTCTAGCCATAGAGATTATGATGCTTGAGCTTCCTGAGTTTTGTTGGCACCCTGGAAGGGCATACCAAACAGTTTGAGCAATTCGAAGGCTTCCTCGTCGGTAGGCGATGAGGTCACAAAGGTGATGTCCATTCC
>CAYVAP010000390.1:390-5237 GCA_964449365.1 uncultured Bacteroidia bacterium | reverse complement strand
GAGTGCCTCACCAGCAGGTATACTTCAAAGTGGTTGAATGGTAGAGTGGTTGATTTATTGAATGGCCTTGTTATCAATAAGTTATAGTGTCTTATAACTCTACAATCCTTACACCACGTAGTATAAACGCTGTACCTGAACACCTTACACCCTTAGTGCTTCGCATTCGAAATTCGTAATTCGTCATTGAAAATATGAACGGAAGATAAACGCTGTACCTGAATACCTTATACCTTTATACCCTTATGCCCTTCAACTTACTCTGCAAATTCGAAGGGATGCTCGACAGGGTTGGGTGGATTGACGCTGTAGATGATGACCTCCTGCTGCTTGCCGCGCAGGTTGAAGCATCCTTCTTCCTTGATCTGATAGTGATCGGTGTGGGGCAGGCGCGCGAGCATGTCAGAGGAGATCAGGAGCTTCTGGCCGAGCTTGTTGCACTCGCTTTGGATGCGGGCGGCGGTGCTGAGCACGTCGCTGTGGTAGGCGATTTCTTTTTTGACGATGCCCACTTCTGCGACCATGACCAGGCCAATGTTGACCCCTGCTTTGAAGGCTGGTACCAGGTCGTATTGGTTGAAGTAGTAGCGGGCTCGTCGTTGGATGCTGGCCTCGAAAGTGTAAAAGGCTTCGAAGCAGTTGAAATTGGCCATGCCCTCTTGGACTCGCCAGGTGAGCACGGCTTCGTCGCCTACGTATTGGTACACTTCGGCGTGGTGCTTTTCGATGGCTTCGGTCAGGTCAATGAAGCAATCTTGGATCAACTCGCTGTAGAGCACATGGCCCAGGCGCTCGGCGTAGGTGGTGGAGGATTTGAGGTCGAGAAACATGAAGATCCGTTCCTCCTCTTGGGGGCGATGGTACTTTCCGCTGAGAATGTTGATCATGATGCCGGGCCCGAACATATCGTTGATCTGCCGCAGCAGGCTAAAGATCACACTCACCACCCCGGTGTAGACCAGGATGACCAGGGCGGTCTTCGAGAGCGGGCTTTGCAGCATCAAGCTCAGGATGCGACCTTTCATCTCTTCGCCGCGCAGCCAGTGCGGAATGAGTAGCAAGACACTGACTACCAGCACCGCCAGCAAAATGTGAGTCAGTACCCGAATCACGAGAATCACCAGATATGGGGTTTGGCGGGAAGTGTAGCGGTCGAGGGCCAGATTGCTCAGACCGAAGAGGACGCCAAACATCAACCCCCCTACCATCCCCTGAGTAAAGATGACGGAGATGACGTTGCGCGGGGTGGCTTCCAGGCGGTACAGCGATTCCTCTTCGACCCCATAGAGACGAACCAGGCTGAACAAAGTAGCCGCCCCGGTCCACGCGAGGATACTGATCAACAAATGATGCCAGCGGTAGCGGCGTATTTTACGGGCCATAGATAGAAGCTGCGAATAACGGTCAAATTACATGTTTCGAAGGCCTTTGCCAAAATAGAGCAAGCCATCCCGGAGCGTCGGGCAAAACATATCCTTTTGCCTGCTAGTTGTTTCCATGCTGTTTCCCTTCCATCAACCAATGTATTTTTCACCACCCCGATAATCCGTCCTCGCTATGCGCATCGTTTCATTGCTGCCTTCTTCCACTGAGATTGTTGCGGCTTTAGGTCGAGCCGGTCAATTGGTGGGCCGATCCCACGAGTGCGACTTCCCGCCCGAAGTCAAGACGCTGCCAATCCTGACCGAGCCGAAGTTTCCGGTCGAGGGTAGCAGCCAAGAGATCGACCAATCGGTGCGAAAGTTGGTAGAGCAAGGGCTTTCGGTATATGCCATCCATGCAGACTTGCTGAATGAATTGGCACCAGACGTGATCATCACCCAGTCTCAGTGCGAGGTTTGCGCTGTCAACTACCAAGAGGTAGAGGCGGCGGTCAAGTCGGTGGTCAATAGCGAGCCGACGGTGGTGGATTTGGAACCCGTGGGGTATGCTGATATTTTTGAGGACATCACTCGGGTAGGGGTAGCGCTGGATTGCAGCCCTCAGGCGGACGAGCTGATCAAGCAAATGCAGGATCGGATCGCTGCGGTGCGCGACAAGGTGTCCTCCGAAACGGCTCGACCCACCGTAGCCTGCATCGAGTGGCTTGATCCACTGATGAATGCGGCCAACTGGATGCCCGATCTGGTGGAGCAGGCAGGTGGCGTCAACCTCTTTGGTCAAGCTAGCGAACACTCGCACGAGCTGAAATGGGAGGACATTCAGGAAGCAGACCCTGAAATCATGGTGATCATGCCCTGTGGCTATGGTATTGCCCAGGCTCGCAATGAGATGAAGCTGCTCACCCAGCAGCCTGGCTGGAAAGACCTCAAAGCCGTGCAAAACAATAAGGTGTTCCTCGTCGATGGCAATCAGTACTTCAACCGTCCTGGGCCACGTATTGCTGACTCGGTAGAGATCCTAGCGGAGATTTTCTACCCGGGGCTATTTTCTGCGACCTACGCCCCCAACGGTTGGATGCAGTATCGTGAAATTTACCTCTAGCGCCTCGGTTTGCAATCCCGAGGATTGCTCCGTAGCCGTAGTCTCTGCGTGAACCAACCTGAACCAGTTCACGTCAGAAGGACTGCTTTTTTATCTTTCGTTTGTTAAAAAAGTTTGTATTTGCTTATCTTCGATAAACTGATTGAATCCTCTTTGCTGGCATCTTGCCGTTTTGCCCTTGACATGATTTTCACCACTAATTCTTCCGCTCATGAACATGTTTGATTGGTACCGAAAAGTCATCAGCCAATACGCTGACTTTAGCGGCCGGGCGCGCCGCAGCGAGTACTGGTACTTTGCCTTAGTCAATATCATCATCAGCTTTGTGCTAGGATTGGTGGATAGCATTATAGGTACGACCAGCAGCGGTGGGTTTGGTATCCTGGGCGGGATCTACTCGCTGGCCATTCTGGTACCAAGCATTGCTGTGGGGGTACGACGCTTGCACGACACTGGGCGCAGCGGCTGGTGGCTGCTTATCGGCCTGATCCCGATCATCGGAGCCATTGTGCTGCTGGTGTTCGTTGTGCAAGACAGCCAGCCGGGTAGTAACCAATGGGGGCCCAACCCCAAAGAGCCTCCCTTCGAAGAAACCATTGACGAGATTGGGCGTTCTTGACGGTCCTTTTGCGCGCCACGACAAACGCTCGCTAGTCTTAGACTAGCGAGCGTTCTATGGTTTTGATGATCCTACATGGCTCGCCTTACTCCTCTTTTTTCTTATTACTAGCAGACTTGGGGCTGCTTTTCTTGGCCGTGGATTTCTTCGTGGTCGAGCTTTTGGTGGCGGTCTTTTTGGTCGTGGTTTTTTTCGCAGGAGATTTCTTGGCCGTGGTCTTTTTGGCCGCTGGTTTCTTGGCATCCTCTGCGCCGTTGGTGCCATCCTTTTTGGCGGTGGTTTTTTTGCCACCCCTTCCGCGCTTGGGCTTGTCTTTGTTTTCTTCGAAGAGGCGATCGCAATCCTCGCGGGTCAAGCCCTCAGGATTGACATCTTTGGGGATCTTGACATTGGTACCCTGGTACTTGAGGTACGGCCCCCAGCGTCCGCGCAAGATCTGCACCTCGTCATCGAACTTTTTGATTACCTTCTTGCGCTCAGTCTCCTTCTTTTTCTCGATCAATTCTACCCCTCGCTCATAGGTGATGGTGTAGGGGTCATCTCCTTCTTCCAGAGAGGCAAATAATCCATCTAACTGCACGTAAGGTCCAAAGCGGCCGATGTTGGCTTTGAGGGGCTGCTCTTCGTATTCGCCCAATACGCGAGGGAGCTTGAAGAGATCCATGGCCTCTTCGAAGGTGATGTTTTCCAGGCGTTGGTTGGCGCGCAGCTTGGCAAAGCGCGGCTTCTCCTCGTCGTCGGCGGTGCCCATCTGCACCATGGGGCCATAGCGGCCCAGGCGCGCAAGGACCGGACGGCCAGACTTGGGATCGACGCCCAACTCGCGCTCTCCTTTGTGGCGCTCGGCCTCCTCGGTGGTTTTCTCCACCATAGGCTCGAATGTCCGGTAAAATCCTTCGAGCATCTGCTGCCAGCGCTCATCGCCTTCGGCAATCTTGTCGAATTGCTCTTCTACCTTGGCGGTGAAGCCATAGTCGAGAATGTCCGGGAAAAACTTGACCAGGAAATCGTTGACGACCATGCCTAGGTCGGTAGGAAAGAGTTTATTCTTCTCAGCGCCAGTGGTCTCCGTCTTGGTTTTATCCTGGATCTGATCGTTGGCCAGCAGCAGCAGATTCAGGTCGCGCGGGGTACCGTCGCGGCTTTCCTTGACCACGTAGTTGCGCTTCTGAATGGTGGAAATGGTAGGCGCATAGGTAGAGGGGCGCCCAATGCCCTGCTCTTCGAGCTTCTTCACCAAGCTGGCTTCGGTGTAGCGCGGGGCAGCCCGGGTAAATCGCTCCAGCGCTTGCATCTCTTTGAGGGCCAACTCCTGCCCGATGTTGAGGGGCGGCAGTACCCCTTTGGTAGCTTCGTCGTCTTCCTCCTCGTCGTCGGTACCTTCGAGGTAGACTTTCAGAAAACCATCGAACACCAGCACCTCGCCACGGGCCTTGAAGATGGCCTCGTTGGTGGAAACTTTGATATCGACGGTGGTCTTTTCCAGCTCGGCTTCAGCCATCTGCGTAGCTAGGGTGCGCTTCCAGATCAGGTCGTAGAGGCGCTTTTCCTGGCTACCCATGTTTACGCTTTCGACCGACAAGTCGGTGGGACGGATGGCTTCGTGCGCCTCTTGTGCATTGGTGGTTTTGGTCTTGTACTGGCGGCGCTTGTGGTATTTTTCGCCGTAAAGATTTTTGATCACATCGGCAGCCTGGGCCAAGGCCTGATCCGAGAGCGTCACCCCGTCGGTACGCAAGTAGGT
>CAYVAP010000390.1:0-380 GCA_964449365.1 uncultured Bacteroidia bacterium | reverse complement strand
GGTAGGTGCTGTGGCCAGCTTCGTAGAGGTTTTGGGCGATGCGCATGGTCTGGGAGACGGAGAAGCTCAGCTTGCGGCTGGCCTCCTGCTGCAAAGTCGAAGTAGAAAACGGCGCGGCCGGACTCTTCTTGGAGGGCTTGGTCTGTAGATCGGTGATGGTGTAAGTCGCCCCTTTGCAGCTTTCGAGAAAAGCGCGGGCGTCTTCCAGCTTGGGGATCTTTTTGGCCAACTCGGCTTTGATCACGGCTTTGCCGTCGACGTAAAATTCGGCGCTTACCTTGTAGCTAGAGGTCGACTCGAAGGCCATGATCTCGCGCTCGCGCTCCAGGATGATGCGGAAGGCGACCGACTGCACGCGCCCAGCCCAGAGGCCCGTGCGG
>CAYVAP010000389.1:0-5258 GCA_964449365.1 uncultured Bacteroidia bacterium | reverse complement strand
GTGGGGGGCTGACCAAAGTGCCTGATACCCTTATACCTTATTCCCTTATACCCCTGACCGTTCATATAGGTGAGAATTAGGTTTTTTCAACTGGGGCCATGTTTCTGACCAAATCCGAAGCCTCTTTAGGGCCTGGCAGAAAAATCCTTATCTTAGAGGCATGAAAGCTGACCGCTATCAATCCGAAATCGAACGCCTGCTGCGGGATATCCCGGAGCTCGAGCGGGCGTTGTCGGCTTGCCCGCCGGAGGCTGAGCGTATCAGTTGCGAGCGTTCGCTCAAGATGCGCCGCAAGCGCTTTGAGCATCTCATTCCCTATCGCTTTCGCCGCGAGCTCTGCCAAATTTGCCAACAGGCGGGGGTTGAAGCCGATTTCATGTGATGCGCTTTCGCTTTGGATGTTTTTATTTTCCGAACCTCACTTGCTCGATGCATAGCCTTGATCGTCTGCTTCGTGCCCTTGCTATCTGCTCTTTCCTGCTTAGCGTAACGCCCCACCGCTCGTGGGCTCAAGCCGAAACCTGGCGGCTTTCACCTTTCCCCGATTCATTGGTGGAGATCCGCGACTTCGTCGAGCCGTACTTACTACCCTGGGCCGGTGGCCTGGACAATGGGCAAGTATCTGCTTTTGACCTCAACCTCGACGGGGTCGATGACCTTGTTGTCTATGATCGCCACAGCGAGCGCCTGTTGCCCTTTTTGCATAACGGCCTGCCGGGTACCGATGACTATGTCTACGCTGCGGCTTACGACTCTATTTTTCCACCGGTGCAGGGCTTTGCCCTCTTTCGCGATTACGATGGCGACGGTGATCAGGATCTGTTTACCTACCAATCGGCGCCCAACTCGATCGGGCACATCGTGGCCTATGAGAATCTCGCCAATCTGCTGCAAACCCAGCACTTCTTTCGTCCCTATCGCGACCTCAGGCCTTTGCAGACCGATCGTGGTGGCCTGGGTACCGAGCCTACCATCGAGATCGTACCCTATGACCTGCCTGCGCTCGATGACCTCGACGGCGATGGCGATCTCGACATCCTGACCTTCGATCTCAGCGCGACCCTGGTCGAGTATCACCGCAACCTCTCGGTGGAGTTGTACGCACACGCCGATAGCCTCACCTTTTTGCTGGACGAAGGCTGCTGGGGGCACTTTTCGGAGTCTACCACGGGCAGCACCATGTTTCTCGATGTCTTTTGCAAGCAAGGCGAGCGGAGCACGCCATCGGGTCAACGGGCTCACCTGGGCTCCACCCTAACGACCCTCGATCTCAACGGCGACCAGGCCCAAGACATCATGGTGGGCGATGTGGGGGCCGATGACATGGTGACGCTGCTCAACGCTGGCGATACTGACCATGCTTACATGGATTCGCAGACGGTGAATTTTCCCTTTAGCCGTCCGGTAGATCTGGCTACCCTGCCCGCAGCTTATCATCTGGACATCGATCAGGATGGGGTGCGTGATCTGGTGATTTCTCCCAACGAGATAGGCACTTCGCGCAACACCCGCAACTTTTGGTACTACCGCAACACCGGAAACGATTCTGTACCCAATTTTGTCTTCCTCACGGATGATTTTTTGCAAGAAGAAATGCTCGATTTTGGCAGCCGGGCTTACCCGCTGTTGGTCGACTATGATCAGGATGGGCGGGTCGACCTGCTGGTAGGGCACTACGGCTATTTTGCTAATGGCAGCCAGACCACCCAGTTGACCTTGTTTCGCAACTTTGGTAGCGATAGCCTGCCGGTATGGGAGCTCATCACCGACAACTTCGGCAACTTGCGCAACAGCGGGCGCTATCCGGCGCACGTTGCCCCCGCTATGGGCGATCTCGACGGTGATGGTGATCTCGATCTGCTTTTGGGTACCATCGATGGCAAGCTCGACTACTATCGCAACATTTCGGGTTCGTCCAGTAGCATTTTTCCCAACTTCACCCTCGACACCGAAACCTACGCTGGCATCGACGTGGGGTCTTCGGCGGCGCCGGTGCTGGTGGATGTAGATGGCGATAGCCTGATCGATCTGTTGATTGGTGAGCAAGCTGGCAACGTCAATTACTATCGCAATACAGGTACGCCCCAGGCTGCGGCCTTTACCCTGGCGACCGAGCAGCTTGGTCAGGCAGATGTGGCCCAGGGCACTGGCTTCAATGGGTACAGCAAGCCCCAACTAGTTACGGTAGAGGGCCATCGCTATTTGTTGGTGGGCAATCAGGCGGGATATTTGCAGCGCTTTCATTGGGCGGATAGTCTGGCGGCGAACGATGCCTTCGCGGTAGATACCCTGATGAGCACCCGTCAGGGCGGGCGCTACCTGGCGCCAGCGGTAGCCGACTTCAACGCCGACAGCCTCCCCGAACTGATGGTCGGCAACGCTAGCGGAGGTCTGACCCTCTGGGCTTTGGCTACCAAGGTGCCCGTCGATACTACCCCGGTGGATACCACGCCGAGTGATACCGGGACCGTCCTATTGCCCACGGCGAGCAGCCCAGCTATATCGGTGTATCCGCAACCAACGAAGGGTTCTTTGATCATCGAGTTAGGGGCAGATCCGCTCGCTCCGGTGCAGGTCAAGCTGTACGATCTTCGTGGTCGCATCATGAGCGAGTATGTGCTCACGCAGCAGCAAACCCGGCTGACTTTGCCCAAGGTGCCGCAGGGCCTATATTTGCTAGTCGTGGCCTGGCCCGACGGTCGACGGCATCGACAGCCCTTGCGGATCGACCGTGGCTGACCGCGTGAGGACGACTACTTATGGACATACTCGGCATAGATATCGGCGGCTCTGGCATCAAAGGAGCGGTGGTAAACACCTCGTCGGGCGAGCTGATCAGTGAGCGCCATCGCCTAGAGACGCCGCAACCCGCTACCCCGCAGGCCGTGGCGCAGGCTGTAAGGCAGTTGGTGGCCCAGTTTGAATGGAAAGGCCCCATCGGTTTTGGCTTTCCTGCGGTGATGCAGCATGGCGTGGCGCGCACCGCGGCCAACATCGACCGTCTATGGATCGGTACCGATGTACGCGAGCTGTTTCACGAAGCTACCGGCTGCTCCGTCAAAGTGATCAATGACGCCGACGCCGCAGGAGTGGCCGAGTCGACCTTCGGCGCCGGTCGGGGGCGCAAAGGCCTTCTCTTGGTGCTGACGATCGGCACGGGCATCGGCAGCGCCCTGATCAATGAGGGAGTATTGATCCCCAACACCGAGTTGGGGCATTTGCACTTCAAGGGGGGTATCGCTGAGCACTATGCCTCGGATGCGGTGCGCCGCAGAGAAGACCTCTCCTGGGAAAAGTGGGGCGAGCGTCTCAACCAATATCTGCATCATCTAGCCAGCCTTTTTTATCCCGACTTGATTGTGCTTGGAGGCGGGGCAAGCAAGAAATTTCACAAATACCAGGACCAATTGGACCTGGCCGTGCCGGTGGTGCCTGCTAGCCTGTTCAATCAGGCCGGGATCGTGGGGGCAGCCCTGGCGGGGAAGGGCGGTTGATCCGGACCCTCATGCTCCCATCGTCTCGGGGGTAGGTCAACGTTTCACGTGGTGTATCCTTCAAAGTGGTCGAATGGTAGAGTGGTTGATTTATGGAATGGCTTTGTTATCACTAAGTTATAGTGTCTTGCAACTCTATAATCCTTACGCCACGTGGTGTGGCAGGGACTCTTCACCCCTTGTACCCCCC
The DNA here is from genome assembly GCA_964449365.1 of uncultured Bacteroidia bacterium. Taxonomy (GTDB): domain Bacteria; phylum Bacteroidota; class Bacteroidia; order J057; family J057; genus CAYVAP01. Next base: position 1,574 of record CAYVAP010000389.1, on the reverse strand, counting down.
TCAGGGGGACTTGTTGCCCGGTTGAGCTGCGCTCAACCCCTCGGCTAGGCCCCCTGAGAGGGGGCAACGAGGGTGAACAGAGGCCAAAAGGAAAACTGCCCGAATCCCCCATCGTCTCCCGATGGGTTTCAAATCCCATTTTTTCGTGTATCTTGTAATACCATGGAGGGATGGTATTTTTCACGGCAACAAAAGGTCGGAGCCTCGATACTGATGGCGCTGCTGAGCATCATCCTCTTGGGCTGGTGGGGCTGGCAGCGGTATCGTCCTAGGCCGCAGATCCAATTTTCGGCGGCCGATTCGCTGTATGAGCCTCCTTCGTTTCAGCCCTCGGGTGAGCGTATCGATATCAACCTGGCCGACTCGGCCACCTGGACCAGCCTGCGTGGGATTGGGCCTGTGCTTTCGCAGCGCATCGTGCGGTACCGCAGCAGCCTGGGGGGCTTTGATTCGGTGGCTCAACTTGGCCAAGTCTATGGCCTCCGGGCGGAAACCTTCGCGGCGATACAGCCGCAATTGTTCGTCAATCCCCTTACCCGTCAAGAGGTTCCTCTTCCCAGGCCCGAGCGAGCCGCGAGCCGTGATGTTCCCCGCGTGGAGATCAACCAAGCGCGGGCAGAGGATTTTGCCCAACTCCCCGGCATCGGCAAGGTGCTCAGCCAGCGTATCGTCAACTTTCGCCAGGCCAAAGGTGGTTTCACCTCCGTGGATGAGATCAGCCGCGTGTACCACTTGGAGGCAGAAACCTTTCAGCGCATTCGCCCCTACCTGTACTTGGATAAGCCTGAGCCTTCAGCTCTTTCACGAGGCCAAACTGCCGAAACATCTGCCGTGCCTGCGGGTCAGCCGCTCGATCTCAACCGTGCTTCTGCGGCTGAGTTGGCGGGCATTCCCGGCATTGGTCCCAAGCTCGCGCCTCGCATCATCAAATTTCGCGACCTGCTAGGGCACTATGCCACGGTAGAGCAGCTAAAATCGGTTTATGGCCTGTCGGCAGAAAATTATCAGCGCATGGCTCCCTACCTCACGGTGGGCGATCTTGCTGCCTATCCCAAAAAGCCCCTCAACCAGGCCTCGGCCCGAGAGTTAGCCTTTTTGCCTGGCATCGATCAGTATCAGGCAGAAAATCTGATCAAAGCCCGCGAGCAGCAAGGCTTTTTCCGCGATTGGGAGGCGGTGGATGAAATCCCGGGCCTCAGTGCCGAAGGATTGCAGCAGTTGCAATACTACTATCGACTGTGAAGAGGGCCTGCCTTGCTATCCTTCAAAGTGGTTGAATGGGAGAGTGGTTGATTGATTGAATGGCGTGGTTATCAATAAGTGATCGTGTCTTACCACGCTACCATCAGACTACTGGACATCATCCACTCAGCCAGAATTTCAAGATTCACAGGCTCATAAGCACCTGAAAGCTATCTTGCTAATCTTGTCCCATCTTGTCCCATCTTGTCCATAAACGAGCGCGCCAAAAGCTCATGTCCATTAGAATGCTCTACCATCCTTACGCCACGTAGTATACCTGGGCGCATCTCATTTTGTCGCATCCGCTGCCAACCTTGTTATAACCGCAAAGC
>CAYVAP010000388.1:0-5271 GCA_964449365.1 uncultured Bacteroidia bacterium | reverse complement strand
GATCGAAGTTGAAGGCGTTGGCGGGGGTAGTTTCTACTGGATAGGTGGCCGTAAAAGGAGCCAAAAAATCGATTACTTCGGGATTGCCAGTGCTGCTGCCAGCCGGTATCTCGCGGGGGTCTACCAGCTCGTAGGCCAGCGAATCCCCATCGACATCCGTGGCACCGTTGCTGTAGTGGTACAATTCAACGGCACAAATGTAAGGCACCGGCTGGTTGGAGAAGACTGGAGAGTTGTTGCAGGGGGCTGCCACCAGGTTAGCCGTGGTTTCGATCAGAATGCGGGTGTTGTTTTGGGTTTGGAGGTTGGTGATGGCAAAGTTGCGACAGCAGATATTGGTGTAGAGTCGCCAATCAGGACAAGCGCCCAAGGTTATCTCTTTCTCGTAGATGTGTTCCTCGACGCCTGGCACGTTGCCGCCGTTGCAGCTACTTTGCCCCTGCTGACTCGGGCAAATCGGGGTGAGTTCCTGCACCGCGATACGCGGCAGTCTCTCCGAAAACTGCTCATTGCAGGTAGCCGAGCGCAACTGCAAGTCGATGCTGGGCGACAAAAGCACCCCTGCGCAGTCGCGGTACAGCGTGAGGCGCACCAGGTAGCGATCGCCGCCCAGGCAGGTGTAGGTGATGTCGCCGCCCATCAGGTGGGTCGCTTGGCTGAGCAGGGGCAGACTGAGGCAGCCCATTAACCACCAAAAGCGAAGCCAGGATAAGCCAATAGCAAGATACCGCGAGTGAGTCATTGTGAAAAGAGTGAGCGTTTCGTTCAGCGGGGAGGGTGGATCGTTTGCTTGAGAAATAAATCTGGATAAAGGGTAAACTTCGCAGCCCGAAGCCTGTGGCCTAACGGGAACTGGGCAGGTAGAGCAATTTGCCTTGCACCGCCATCACATCGGTGCTCAGGTGATAGAAATACAAGCCTTGGGGCATGCCCCTCAGATTCATTGGGGGCACCGGGTCGCCCTTGTGCCACTGGTAGGCCCGCAACTGCCGTCGGGTACCATCGAGGATTTCGAAGCGAATGGGCGTACCTGCGGTCACGTCAACCGCCACCCGCAGCGGCCCGGTCGAAGGATTGGGATAGACCTGCACCTGCAAGTTGCCCTCCCAATCGAGCCGCAAGGTATCGCTGTGCTGGGCGTAGCCACTACGGTGGCGCGCCACCAAAAAGTAAGCATATTGCCCAGGCCCCAGGCTATCGCTGGGTACTGATATGGAGTAGTCCGTCAAGCTGTCTACGGCCAGCCCCAGATTGTGGCCCGGCAAGCGGCGCAGGCGGCGGAAGGGCTGCCCTTCCCAGCTCTGCCAAAGCTCCCAACTGACTTCGTCCCACTCGCGCTGACTCTGCCAGCGCAGGCGATGCCCATCGGGCTCGACCTCGCCAGCCACGCCCAGCAGGGCTTGCGGGTAGCGGGGGCCATACCCCACCCCGAGGCCACCGCTGCCAAGGCCAGCCCCGCCGAGGGAGTCGCAGCGTAAACGCGCCGCCGCAAAGTGCTCCCCCTGCCAAAGCGCCCAGGTAGGGACGCCCCCGCGCTGATAGCCATCATACCAGCGAAATGCGCCGGGTGCCACGTCGCGGTGCCCATCGACAGGGTTCCCGCTGCGGCTCTCATCTACCACCCAGGGGGTGAGGGCTTCCGCCGCGGCCAGACCCGAGGCGGGCAGCCCGGCTTGCAGATCAGCGAGATCTAGTTCGTCGAAGTACAAGCGGACTTCCAGGCCCGGTGCTTTCAGTTGGGGCCAGGCTTGCACGTAGCGGGCGCTACTGTGCCAGCCGGTGGCATTGTCGACGTAGGGGGCGTGGCTCAGGTCGTGCCCGCCTGCGCCGTATTCCTGGCTGAGCCACAAGCTGACACGGGAGGCTTGCCAATCTTGCTCATGGCCGTCGGGCGAGCGCACCGAGAGCAGCAGCAGATCGCTATCGCTAGCTGCGCCGTCGCCTTCGCTTTGGATGAAATGCGTCCAGCCGTCGGCCCCGACACAGACGCGGGTGGCTTGGTAAAAGCCAGGCATGGAGGGGATTTGGCCGGGCCGCGGACAATGGGCGCCTGGCTCAGGACAAAGATAGGTCAAGTTGGCCTTGGCAAAGGGTGCGTTGGCCCTAGCCGATTGATCATTGAGGCGCACGACTTCCACCTGCAGCGAAACCGTCTGTCCGCTCGTCAGGTAGTCAGGCGAAAGGGTGATTCCCACCGAGGCGGCGCGCGGCACTTGGCCCTGCCAAAACAGGGTATCCTGCTGACCGTCCCATCGGTACCAGAGCATCAGGCTATCGATGCGGTTGCTGCTGGTATTGGTCAGGGTAAGCAGCACCTCGCAGCCTGGCAAGGGTTGCAGGCTATCGATGGCGACGCTAAAGCGCAGCGAAGAGCAGCCCCGGCTGTTGAGCAGCGAACTGCGCGCCGTGAGCAGGGTTTCGCGCATGCGCCGCTTTTGGCCTGCGGTAAAGTGATTGGCACAGGTGAGGCCGGGCCCCAGGTCCATGAAATTTTCGTAGAGATCCTGCACATCGAGGCCCGCCAGGGGGTTTCGGCTGCTGTCGGGGTCGGCCCCGTCGCTGTCGCAGGTATTGGCTACCTGCCCACAGGCAGGGCCGCCGCGTTCTTGGTCGGGCGGGGTATCGCACACCCGATCGCCAGCCAGCAAGCAATTGCCGTTTTCGCAGGGAGTGGAGTTGACGTTGCGATAGCTAGTGGGCCACAGGTTGAGGTAGCGCCCCACGTAGTAGATCGGTACCGCCATGCTATCGATACTGCTGCCCCAGAAATCGCCTTCGACCACTACCCCATCGAGGGCGGTGCCATGGATACCGGGCATATAGGCATAGCCGCGCAATGCGCAGACCTGACCCTCGCGCTCACAGACCGAGTTGACCAGCCACAGGTTGAGGTAGCGATTGCTATCACAAAAAGATAGATCCTTGAGGGCTTGATCTTCGGTGATGGTTTGGCCGGGTACCTGATCGGCAAAATCTACGTTCGACAGCATGGTGCTATGGTAGCGAATACCTGAACTCGCGCTACCATCCGGAGCCTGATCCGCCAGGCAAAATTCGATTTCGGTGTCTACCCCCACCACGTCGGCCAGGTCTTTGGCGTCGCTGTAAAAAGGGCCTCCGGCAAAGTCGTCGCGGTTGCCAAACGCCTGATTGAGCCAATCCAACCCGCGGCGAACCTGCTGCTCAGAGAGGTAAGAGCCTTGCCCAGCGAGGGTATCGGAGGGCAGGTGCATCACGTGTACCACCACCGGGATGGTGAGCACCCCCCGCGTAGCCTCATCATCGTAGCCCTGCTGGGCCTGACGGTAGAGGTGCTGTTCCAGATAATCGGTGGCGGCTCGGTAGGCAGAGTCCGCTTGGTATTGCTGCCAATGAATGCGCTCATCCCCCGGTGAAGGGCTGGATTGTGCCCACAAATTTCCGATCAAACCAAGCCAACCAATGACGTAGCGTAAAGCCTGTTTCACAAGCAATCATATTATTTATGCGCCCTGCTCAAATCACGAAGGGTGAACATTCTCGGGTGAACCTCCCAAATCACAGGGTAAACGGTCTCTTTCCAAAGCTGTGCCACGGCGACTTGGCACGGTAGACCAATCACGAAAATTTCAACTTTCGTTTTGTCCCGGTCAATAATTTTTCTCTCCACTCGTTTGGGGCAAGTCCCCGTACGAGGGGCTGGTCTGTCCCACCTAAAAGGATGGTGAAGCACTCCATACCACTCCAACCTGAGGGGCTGGTGAAGCACTCCGTGCCGAGCATGACCTCACCAACCTGAGGGGCTGGTGAAGCATTCCGTGCCGAGCATGACATCACCCCAACCTAAAGGGCTGGTGAAGCACTCCGTGCCGAGCATGACCTCACAACCTAAAGGGTTGGTGAGGCACGCCGTGCCGAAACCAAGAACATGACATCACGGGGAGGAAATCGATCGTCGGGACCGGTGAGGGCTTTGCGCTCATCCCATCCTAGGGATAACGCCCTACCCTGCGCGCATATTGAACTCCATGGCCATGACTCGGCCCTTGGATTCCATTTATCGCCGCTTTTTCACGGCTGGCAACAGCGTTGGGAGATGGGCGGTTATTGGGGAATGGGGTAGCGAAAATGAACTAAGCGAACGGTATACGGTTGAGAGAAGAGTCATTCATTTTGACGCCTATTTCCCTCGCCTTTCACCACCAATCGCTCTCCTTATGCCTCAACCCAAAGATCCCATTCTCGTCACTGGCGGCAGTGGCTACATCGCCTCCTGGATCGTGAAATATTTGCTGGCCGACGGCTACCACGTGCGGGCCACCGTGCGCGACAAGCGTAAGCCCGAAAAAGTAGAACACCTGATGCAACTGGCCATGGACGAGCCTGGCGTGCTGGAGTTGGTCGAAGCCGATTTGCTGGACGAAGGCTCCTTCGATACGGCCATGCAGGGCTGCCGATGGGTGATTCATACCGCATCGCCCTTTGCCATCAGCAAAATCGACGATCCGCAGAAGCAACTGATAGACCCGGCGCTGAAGGGCACCCGCCACGTGCTCAACAGTGTCAACCGGACACCCTCGGTAACCAAAGTGGTGCTTACCTCTAGCGTGGCCGCCGTGGCGGGCGACAATTCCGAGATCTACCAGACCGACCATCAGATTTTTACCGAAGAGCACTGGAACCACAGCAGTAGCCTGGATCATCAGCCCTATCCCTACTCGAAAACCTTGGCCGAAAAAGAAGCCTGGCGCATGAGTGGCGAGCAAGATCGCTGGCAGCTCCTGGTGATCAATCCGAGCTTTGTGATGGGGCCTTCGCTAAGCAGCCGCAACGATGCCGCGAGCATCGAGTTCATGCAAAACTTCCTCAAGGGACAGTTCCGTACGGGCGCGGCAGACTTGACCTTTGGGATCGTGGATGTGCGCGACGTGGCGCGGGCGCACATTTTGGCTTGCGAGCGCCCCGACGCCGGCGGGCGGCACATCCTGGTGAGCGAGCACCTCACCCTCCTGGAAATCGCCAAAGCCCTGGGCAAAGTGGCGCCGCAATACCGCAGCAAGCTTCCGCGCTTCAACGCTCCCAAAGTGATGATGTACCTGGTAGGACCGATTTTGGGCTTCTCCACCCGCTTTGTGAAGCAAAATGTGGGCGTGAAAGTCCGCTACGACAATAGCTACGCCAAGCAGGACCTGGGCCTCAGCTTCCGCCCTGTGCAGGAGACCTTCCGCGACATGGTGCAGCGCATGGAGGCCTTGGGGCAAGTGGGATAGCGGGTGGCCGCTCGGTATTTTA
>CAYVAP010000387.1:4290-5272 GCA_964449365.1 uncultured Bacteroidia bacterium | reverse complement strand
TCGGCATAGTTGCCCACGATCAATTCGCCCTGGGTCAACTCGGCCTCGACAGGCTGATGCTGCGAGGAGAAGTTGAGCACCACGTGGTAGGTTTCCTCGTCGAGGCGACGGCGATAGGCATAGACCCGCTCGCTCTGGGGCCGCAAAAATTCCGTCTCACCGTATACCAACGCCAAGCTTTGCTTGCGCAAGCGCAGCACTTGGCGGTAGTAGTTGAGAATGGAAGCAGGGTCGTTTTCTTGCGCAGCAACGTTGATCTGGGGATAGTTGTCGTTGAGACGAATCCAGGGGACTCCCTGACTGAAGCCAGCATGCAGGCTGTCGTCCCATTGCATGGGGGTGCGGGCGTGGTCGCGGGCCATGTCCTGGCCGATGCGTTAAAACTATTCCTCATCGCCTCCTTGGGCCATCATCTCGCGGTAGGCATTTTTCATCTCCACGTCGCGATACTCCTCGATAGACTGAAAGGGCGTGTTGGTCATGCCGATCTCATCGCCCTGGTAGATGCCAGGGGTACCCTTGAGGGTGAAGAGCAAGGTGGCCAGCAACTTGGCCGACTCGCAGTGGTACTCCTGATCATGGCCAAAGCGCGAAACCATGCGCGGGAAATCATGATTGCCCAGGTAGAGGCTATTCCACCCTTGGTCGCCCAGGGCCTTTTCCCAGGTTTCGAAGATGCCGGTAAACTTACTCAGCTCTACCGGGCGTGGGTCCATGCGCCCGTCGGGGCCAAAATCGATCCACATATGGCCAAAGTGAAAGATCATGTTCAGCTCCCGCCGATCGCGACCCACGTAAAGATTGGCCTGCTCAGGGCCCACCCCTACCCCTTCGCCGATGGTCAAAATGTCATAGTGGGCCAGCACCTCGCGGTGCATCTCTTGCAGATACTGGTGTACCTTGGGACCATGGGCGTAGGCCCTACCAAAGTCGCTCTGCACCTCACCCCAGTCCACATCGGGCAGGCCGGGGGGCTTGGAGA
>CAYVAP010000387.1:0-4280 GCA_964449365.1 uncultured Bacteroidia bacterium | reverse complement strand
GCGGGATCACATCCATCCGAAAGCCGTCGATGCCTTTGTCTAGCCAAAAACGCATCATTTGGTACACCTCCTGCCGCACCTTGGGGTGGTCCCAGTTGAGGTCGGGCTGCTTGCGGGTAAACAGATGAAGATAGTACTCGTCGCTCGCCTCGTCGTATTCCCAGGCGCTGCCACTAAAGAAGGATTTCCAGTTGTTGGGCGGCTGTCCCTCCCGGCCTGAGCGCCAGATGTAGTAGTCGCGGTAGGGATTGTCCTTGCCCTTTTTGGCCTCCTGAAACCAGCGGTGCTCGTCAGAAGTATGATTGACCACCAGGTCCATCACCAGCCGCATGCCGTGGGCGTGGATGGCTTCGAGCAGCGCATCAAAGTCAGCCATGCTGCCAAACGCAGGCATAATGGCCTGATAGTCGCTGATGTCATAGCCGTTGTCATCGTTGGGCGACTGGTAGACAGGGCTCAGCCAGATGATATCGACCCCAAGCGTTTTTAGATAGGGAATCTTTTGCAGAATGCCCGGCAGATCGCCGATGCCATCTCCGTTGCTATCGCAAAAGCTTCGGGGGTAAATCTGATAAATCGTCCCTTCCTTCCACCAGGTACGGTCGAGGCGAGTAGTGGTAGTGTTCATGCCAGAAACTTAGCACTTTTTCCGGTTCGTACCAGTTGAGACAGGATTTTTTTGCCTAATTCTGTCTCGTAATCGATTGCAGATCAATTCTTTATCCGACCACATACGCCTCTAAATCATTAGAACTACATCTTGCTTAAAGATAAATATAATCCCAACGATGATGCCATCTTTTGGTAAGAAATACTTTTTAGGGTATGGAAAATAGGGGCTGATTTCTAGAGGCGTTTTAGGGTTGCCTTCTAGTGCCTTCGGAATGAAGTAATTGACCACATACTACTGGACATGAGCCTTTGGTGCGCTCGTTTTTGGACAAGATTGACAAGATGGGACAAGATGGCTTTCAAGTGCTCACCTATATGAACGGCTAGGGGCATAAGGGAATAAGGTATCACGGTATCAGGCACTTTGGTCAGCCCCCCACATATTGGCTCACTCAGTGGCCGCCCAAGCGGCTACATTTGCTTTCAGTTAACGAATTCCTGATTACGAATTTCGAATGCGAAGCACTAGTGAAAGGGATGAAATTTCCAGGTTGTTATCACAAAAGGAAATGACACGGAGCGAAAGGTTTGGATACAAAACAATTATTTTAAACGAAAATAAATGACTTGATTTGAAATCATCACTCCTGCTGACGATTGGTATATTCCTGCTCTGCTATTTCCACTTTGGCCCTGAAGGTGATTTTTTTTGAAAACGATTGACCACGTGTGACCATGGCCGCAAATCCCGAATACCCTTTTTTGTCTTTGCAGATGAACTCGTTCTTGCGCAAAATCAAGAATGAGTCCCACCTCTCCGAGGTAGCCCAAGGGCCGCTACTGTACCGCAAGCCCATCGCAATCGTAGCCCCCATCAGCGACGCACTCCCCCACGTTTGGCGCGACAAGCTGACCTTTGCCCACGAGTGGCGCAAGCACATCGCCAAGTATGTGGCGAGCTACAAGCTCGATCTCAAGCAGATCGTCGACTATGACACCCCCAAGATCAAGGCTTTTCTCGACCGTCGCTATCCCAGGCGGGTGGCCGATGAGATCTGCTCCTTTGACTTGTATCGCTTTCGCAAATATGGCCATGGCGTAGTGATCGAAAACGACCAAGGGGAGGTAATGGGTACCATCTTCGAAGTGGGCTACCATACCCCCGAGATGACCAGCTACACGATACGCTTGGCGGTGGATGAGTCGCTCAAGGGAAAAAACCTAGGCTATCACCTCATGATGTACTCTTCGCTGCTGGCCATGGAGCAAGGCTCGCGGGTCAAGCGCGGCCTCATCGAGTTCAACAACCTGCGCAGCCTGCACATCAACCTCAACAAAGTCGGCTGGATCTGCGACGGCTTCGAACCGCACATCACCGACCTAGGCTGCTTCTTCGAAATCGCCTTGCCCCTCGACCCGCTGGGCCTCACGAGCAACACCGTGGATTTTCTCAAACTGATGACCTACATCGAGACCAAGCGAGCAGGCATCGATTATCGCTTGCTCCCGGCAGGCGACCAAGCGGCCATGGCGGAGTTGTATCAACACAGCAACTTCAAGGTCTGTGCCCTGCTCAAGCCAGGCATGGTCAGCGATAAGGCTACCTTCTTTGCCTTGCCTGCTCGTACCCTGCAGCTACGGCGCTGGTAATCTCGAGGGGCTTTGCATCTGCGGTGGATCTGGCGTAATTTTACCCTGCGACCTACCCTGCACTTATGCCCCAAAAAGTCCTTTTTCTCGACCGCGACGGCACCCTCATCCAGGAGCCACCTGAAGATTTTCAGGTCGATAGCTTGACCAAGCTCAGGTATCTGCCAGGCGTCTTCACCCAATTGGCGCGCCTCAAGGCCATGAGCGACTTCCGTTGGGTGATGATCACCAACCAGGATGGCCTGGGGACCGAGAGGTTTCCAGAAGATACCTTCTGGCCTGCCCACCAACGGATGCTCGAAACCCTGCGCGGCGAGGGCATCGAGTTTGATGAGGTGATCATCGACCGCAGCTTCAAGCATGAAGGCAAACCTACCCGCAAACCTGGCACGGCCCTGCTCACGCATTACCTGGGGGGCGACTATGACCTGGCACACAGCTACGTGGTCGGCGATCGCCCGAGCGACCTTCAGTTGGCCTACAACCTGGGGGCCAAGGGCCTCCTGCTGGGTCAAAGCAGCGATGCTCAGGATGAAGAGGTCGACTGGCCACAGTTGAGCAAGACCCTGCTGGCGCGCTGCGACAGTTGGGTACAAGTGGTAGAGGCTATTTTGGCGGCAGAGCAAAGCAGCAGACGCAGTCAGATCAGGCGGGTCACCCGAGAAACCACCGTGGAGATCGACCTGAATCTCGACGGCAGCGGACAGGGAGAGCGCAGCACCGGGCTAGGCTTTTTCGATCATATGCTCGATCAACTGGCCAAGCACGGCAAACTCGACCTCACCGTGCGCGTGGCGGGCGACCTGCACATCGACGAGCACCACAGCATCGAGGATACGGCGCTGGCTTTGGGCGCGGCCTTTCGCGAAGCCCTAGGCGACAAACGCGGCATCGAGCGCTACGGCTGCTTCAACCTGGCTATGGACGAAGCCCTGGCTGAGGTAGCTTTGGACTTTTCGGGAAGGCCCTGGCTGGTGTTTCGGGCCGATTGGGGGCGCGAGCGGGTCGGCGATTTTCCCACTGAGATGGTCGAGCACTTCTTCAAGTCCTTTTGCGACAGCGCCGGGGCTAATCTACACCTTATCCTGCACGGCGACAACGCTCACCACATGATCGAAGCCGGATTCAAAGGGGTGGCCCGTGCTATCCGCTCAGCGGTGAGTCGGGTACCGGGCGATGACTCTCTGCCCTCCACCAAAGGGGTACTTTGAGTGGATTCGATCTAAATTATTTTGTATCTTTTGCTCGCAAAATTCCTGCTGCCTATCCCCCAACCCTAAAGCTGCTATCCGCGTTATTCTCCACTTATGGAACCTATACAGCAGATCCTGCACCAAAGTCAGTTGCGCCAGACCCAAAGTCGGTCTGACATCTTGGGGGTCTTCATCGACCATGGCGTCGCCCTGAGCGAACGCGAAATCGAGGACGCCATGCACACGCCCTGCGACCGGGTGACCATTTACCGTACGCTTTCGACGTTTTTGGAGAAAGGCATCATCCATAAGGTGCTCGACGACGCGGGTGCCATGAAATATGCCCTTTGCTCCGCTGAGTGCCAAAACCATGCGCCGCATCGCCACGACCACGTGCATTTCAAATGCACTGCCTGCGGGCGCACCGTTTGCCTGGATCAGGTTCCCATCCCGCCCGTGCCCTTACCGCAGGGATACCAACTCTCTGAGGTCAACATGCTGCTCGAAGGCACCTGCCCGGCCTGTGCATGAGCGCCCCCATATGTCGGTGTCCTCATTGCTCGCCCTTCGTCTGCTGATAGAGCCAGGCCCTGGCAAAGTTCCAGTCGCGCTCGTCGCCCGAAGGTACAGCCATGACCGCGCCGGTGCCGTAGCCCGCCAGCACATAGTCCGCGATGTAGATGGGCACGCGCTCGCCATTGACCGGATTGATGCAGTAGCTGCCCGTGAACTCGCCCGTAACCCGCTTGACTTCTGCCATGCGCTCTATTTCGGAGCGGGAAGCCGCCCACTTGACGTAGGCATCAACGGCTTCGCGCTGTTCCG
>CAYVAP010000386.1:0-5274 GCA_964449365.1 uncultured Bacteroidia bacterium | reverse complement strand
CGCTTCTCGCAGCGCAGCGGTCTGACTTCTCGCTTCTCGCAGCGCAGCGGTCTGATCTCTAATTCCGCAAAGGCTTCCCCGTCTGCAGCATGTGCTGCATCCTTTCCATGGTCTTGCGCTCGCCGCAGAGGCTGAGGAAGGCCTCGCGCTCGATGTCGAGCAGGTACTGCTCGGAGACGAGCTCCCCTTCGTGGCTGAGGTCGCCGCCGCAGAGGACGTAGGCGAGTTTCTTGGCGACCTTGACGTCATGCGGGGAGGCGTAGTGGCCATACTGCATGCCAGTGATGCCAGCGTAGAGGCTAGCCAGGGCGTTGCGGCCCAGCACGGGAATGTCCTTGCGGGCGGGGGTGGGGGTGTAGCCCATCTCAGCCAGTTCGAGCACCGCTTCTTTGGCCTCCTTGATGCGGCGGGCCTGGTTGACCGAGATGCGGTCGCGGTCGCGCAAGAGGTGGTAGCCGCGAGCTTCTTCGGCAGACGTGGCCACCTTGCCCGTCGCCAGGGTCATGAGCATGTCTTGCACCACGTTGATGCCCATGCCGCCGGGCTTGGAGAAGAAGTCCGAGGCGCGCAGCGCCATCTCCTTGGTACCCCCACCGCCGGGGATCACGCCCACGCCGACTTCCACCAGCCCGATGTAGGTCTCAGCGGCCAGCACGGCCAGGTCGGAGTGCATGGTGAATTCGCAGCCGCCGCCTAGGGTCATCTGATGCGGCGCAATCACCACCGGCACCGCTGAGGTGCGGATTTTCATGGAGGTGTTTTGGAAGAGGCGCACCGCCTGGTTGAGCTCGTCCCAATCGCCCTGCGAGGCCATCATCAGGATGAGCATCACGTTGGCCCCGACCGAGAAGTTGCTGCCTTCGTTGGCGATCACCACGCCGCTGAGGCCCTTTTCTTCCGCGTGGTCGATGGCCCAATGGATGGCTTTGAGCACTCCCTCGCCGATGGTGTTCATCTTGGAGTGAAACTCCACGTTGACCACGCCGTCGCCCAGGTCGAGCACCGAGGCATCAGCGTTGCCCCAGATTTTCTTTTCGCCCTTGAGCAGTTCCAGGCTGATCAGCTCTTCGGTGCCGGGCACCACCTGATAGCTCTTGCTGTCGAGGTCGTAGTAGTAGCGCTTGCCGCCTTCGATTTTGTAGAAGGACTCCACGCCCGCGTCGAGCATCTCCTGCACCCAGGGAGCCAGCTTCAACCCTTCGCCCTCGAAGTGGTCGAGGGTGTCTTTCAGGCCCACCATGTCCCACAGAGCAAAGGGGCCTTTTTCCCAGCCAAAGCCCGCGCAGATGGCCTCGTCGATCTGGTAGAGGTGATCGGCAATCTCGGGGATGCGATTGGAGCAGTAGGCCCACAGGCCGAGGTGGGTCTTGCGGGTAAATTGGCCGCCGATATCATCGGCTTGGTAGAGCGCCTGCATGCGCTTGCCCAGGTCGGAGAGGTTCTTGACCTTGCCCAGGCTGGGAATGTTGACCTTGGCCTTGGGGCGATATTCCATGGTCTGGAGGTCCAGCGAAAGGATCTGGCGCTGCCCGTTTTCGTCGCGGGTCTTTTGGTAAAAGCCCTGCCCGGTTTTGTCGCCCAGCCAGTGGTTGTCCATCAGCTTTTGGACGTAGTCGGGCACCTGAAACAGGTCGCGCTGCTCGTCGTCAGGGCAGTTTTCGGCGATGCCCTTGATCACGTGCACGGTGGTATCCAGGCCGACCACATCGCTGAGGCGAAAGGTGCCGCTCTTGGGCTTGCCCGTGGCGGGACCGGTGAGCTTGTCCACGTCCTCGATGGTGAGGTCCATCTCCTTCATCAGCTTGAAGATGGCGCTGATGGAATAGACACCCACCCGATTGGCGATGAAAGCCGGGGTGTCCTTGGCCAGCACGGTCTGCTTGCCCAGGAAGCGGTCGCCGTAGTCGAGCAGAAAATTGAGTAGGCCGGGCTCGGTGTCAGGGCCGGGGATGATCTCCAGCAGGCGCAGGTAGCGCGGCGGGTTGAAAAAGTGGGTGCCGCAAAAGTGCTTTTTAAAGTCATCGCTGCGACCTTCCGTCATCATGCGGATGGGGATGCCCGAGGTGTTGGAGGTGATGATGGTGCCGGGCTTGCGGTGTTGCTCCACCTGCTCGAAGACCTTTTGCTTGATGTCCAGGCGCTCGACCACCACCTCGATGATCCAATCGGCGTCTTTGATCTTGGCCAGGTCGTCGTCGAAGTTGCCGGTGCTGATGCGCTTGGCGAAGGCTTGGTCGTAGAGCGGCGCGGGGTTGCTCTTGACGGCAGCCTGCAAGGAGTCGTTGACGATGCGGTTGCGCACGGCGGGATGCTCCAAGCTCAGGCCCTTGGCCTGCTCCTTGTCGGTGAGTTCACGCGGCACGATGTCCAGCAGCAGCACCTCCACGCCAATGTTGGCGAAGTGGCAGGCGATGCGCGAGCCCATCACGCCGGAACCGAGGACGGCCACCTGCTTGATGTTGCGGTGCCAGCGCTCGGCGGTGTGGGGGGTGGTTTGTTCTGCGATCATAGGTTAACAGTAGTCAGTGGTCGGTGGTCAGTGGTCAGTGGTCAGTGGTCGGTGGTCAATGGTCGGTGGTCGGTGGTCAATGATCAGTGGTCAATGGTCGGTGGTCAATGGTCAATGGTCAATGGTCAGTGGTCAGTGGTCAGTGGTCAGTAGGAAGAGCGAGGTATTCGGTGATCGAGAGGGTGGTCTGAGGTGATCGTATGATGTGATCGTAAATGCATATCTGCGTAAGCGGTAACCCTTATGTCTCAAATCCTCCCCAACCATTATTCCTTACTTCACTCAACGGCTGAGCTTTATTCCCGGTTCGTGATTGATGTTGAAAATGCTATGCATGCATACAATTTTACGCAGTGGGGAGGAGAATGTCAACGCCAGTAAGGGAAGATTGTGGAAGAATCTGGACAGGCTGAAGCAAGCATCGAGTTTAGCAGATTCTTCGTATCTTACCTTATATGAACGGTTAGGGGGGATAAGGGAAGTTAGGTCCAAGGCACTTTGGTCAGCCCCCCTCCATATTCTCAGGGGTTGCGCCTGCGGGGTAATCTCACAGACTTTCCTCCAACAGCGTTTACCGATGGGAGAAGCAGCCTTACAAACCGACCTCAGCATCCAAGAGTATCTGGCTTTCGAAAAAGAAGCCACCCTGCGACACGAGTACCATGCAGGGGAGATATTTGCCATGGCGGGAGGCACCCGTAATCATGGCAAGCTAGGGTTGAATATTGGTACAGAATTGAACCTGATTGAGCGTGGTAGAGCATGCACCACCTTCAATGGAGATGTGAAAATCTGGATTGCAGAGGAGCGTAAGTTCCTTTATCCAGAGGCATCGGTGGTGTGCGGACCGGTGGAGGTCAGCGAGCATGATCCTGAGGCCATCGCCAATCCCTTGCTCATTGCAGAAGTCCTGTCGGAGACGACTGAAGCCTACGACCGAGGAAAGAAATTTCGCTATTACCGAACGCTACCCTCCTTCAGGGAATACCTGCTCATCGATCAGGAGCAGCCCATCGTTTCGATATTTTATAAAAATGACCAGGGAACCTGGGAAATGGGCGAAGTAAAAGGGCTGGACGGTGTTTTACACCTACGTAGCCTGCAGGCCGACATTCAAATGGCCGACCTGTACCGCAACGTGGAGGGAATGCAAGGTCAGACCGGGAAAGGGTAGGTAAAGGTACAGGCAGCCAGGCCGAGTTTCGACGAGCACTGATAGCCTTTGCCTAGAGAATCATCCTTTCGCAGAGGCGCAGAGCAAAGCAAGGTATCTCTGTGAGCCAACCACCGGCATCCTCTTGCGCTACTGGAAACGACCCGGGTGGTTGGCGAGAAGAATAGACCTATACCCATGGTCTGGCTGCATTCGATCATTGTCTGGAAATCTGCGTATCTTTTGGAGTGATCTTTCTATTCCAAATTCCGAAGTTCGAATCCCCTCATGACCCTCATTCACCGCAAGTACGAACTGATTCGCCGCATCACCGAGTTGCAGGACGAAGGCAAGCTGGCCGAACTAGAAGCCATGGTGGCCGATCAGGCCCCGGCGGAAGATTTGCGCAGCCGCTTTCCCGATATCTTCAAGCCCACCCGCAAGACCATCGACCTCGAGACCCTCAAGCGCGAGCAAAACTGGCAGGGGTTTGATCGGGAGGAATTCGACCGCCTCTGCGATGAGCTGGCTTTTGACCAAGACAGCGACAAGAGCCTTGAAGAATTGATCGCTGAGATTTGAGATCTAAGCCATGGCCTATCTAATCGACACCAACATTCTGCTGTTCTACCTCCGCACCGACCGGCAGCGTGCAAATGAAGTGGATCAAGTTTACGCGCCCTTCGATCAAGCCAGTGATCCGGTTTGTTCGGTGGTATCGGTAGGCGAGCTGAAATCACTGGCTATCCGTAATGGCTGGGGCCCAAAGCGTGTAGCCAACCTTCCTAAGCTGCTTGACGTGATGTTGGTTGCCGACATCAACTCCGCCCCCATCCTCGACCGCTACGCCGAAATTGAAGCCTACAGCCAGGGCAAGCTGCCTGGTCGCCCCCTCGCTACAACAGCCCGCAACATGGGCAAAAACGACCTCTGGATCGCGGCTACTGCCTCCGTGCTGGGCCTACCCCTGTTGACCACTGATCCCGATTTCGATCACCTCGACCCGACCTTTCTCACAGTGCACCGGGTGCGGTTGTAGAGCGAGATGTTAGTGCCTTCAGAATTTATATAAAATGTTGACCAGCAACACTCACCTACATGAACGGTCAGGGGAATAGGGGTATAAGGTGGTCAGGTACAGCATGTGCCTTCCGTTCCTGCTGGTGAGGCACTCTGTGCCGAAACCGTTCCTCTCACTCAATGGCCGCGCCAAGCGGCTATCTTTACTTTCGATGACGAATTTTGAGTGCGAAGCACTAATGCCTGTGAAGCGAAACAATTGACCAATTTTCGAATTGGTAAAACGATGATAGCCAGCGCATTCAATTTCGAATAACGAATCGATAATTTCGGATTTTAGGCAGTAGCAAGGCTGGTGCTTTTGGCATAAGGTTTTTGACCATTTTTACCCTGCCTGACAAACCTATACCCTGCTCCGCATACCGTTTATGCGGGTAAATCCAATCGATCTATGCCATGGGAGAACCTGCTATCCAAACCCACCTGAGCATCGCGGAATACCTGGCCTTCGAGCGGGAGGCCGAGGAGCGCCACGAATACCGCGATGGCGAACTATTCGCCATGGGGTGGGGAACCAAGCCGCACAGCAAGC
>CAYVAP010000385.1:0-5275 GCA_964449365.1 uncultured Bacteroidia bacterium | reverse complement strand
GGTACATGCTGTACCTGAACACCTTATTCCCTTATACCCCCTGACCATTCCCTTATACCCCCTGACCATTCACATAGGTGAGGTTGACTTACAAATTTTCCTTCACATAATCCGTCATCTTCTGATACAGGTGATACCGCGTGATGCCGCCTGCGATGCTGTGAGCTTTGTTGGGGTAAAAAAACAAGTCGAACTGCTGGTTGGCGTTGACCAGGGCGTTGACCCACTCGATGGAGTTTTGCAGGTGGACGTTGTCATCGGCGGTGCCGTGCAGCAACAGGTAGTTGCCTTGCAGGTCGCGGGCGAAGTTGATGGGCGAGTTGTCGTCATAGCCCTTGGGGTTGTCCTGTGGGCGCTTGAGGTAGCGCTCGGTGTATATGGTGTCATAAAAGCGCCAGTTGGTTACCGGGGCCACCGCGATGCCCATTTTGAAGGTGCCCTTGCCCTTGGTGAGGCAGAGCGAAGTCATGTAGCCGCCGTAGCTCCAGCCCCAGATACCGATGCGCTGAGCATCGACGTAGGGCAATTGGCCCAGATGTTGTGCGGCTGCGATCTGATCTTGGGTTTCGAGCTTGCCGAGGTCGGCGTAGGTGCTGGCGCGAAAGGCCTGCCCGCGCCCGCCTGTGCCGCGATTGTCGACGCAGGCCACCAGGTAGCCCTGCTGGGCCAGCATCTGAAACCAGATGTAGTTGAAGGCATCGCCGTGGCCCCAGGCGTCTAGCACTTTTTGGCTGCCCGGCCCGCCATAGACAAACATCAGCAGCGGATATGCCTTGCTTTCGTCGAAGTCGGCGGGCTTGATCATGAAGCCGTTGAGGTCTTGCCCGTCGGCGCTAGGTACCGTGATGAACGCCGGCTGGGCGATGGCCTTCTTCTTGACCAGCTTCTGCAACCGCTGGTTGTCCTCCAGGGTCTTGATCACCTCGCCCTTGGCGTCGAGCAGGCGCGTGGCGGGCGGCGTCTGCTGGTTGCTGTAGGTATCGACGAAGTAGGTGAAGTTGCTGCTGGCCTCCACCCGGTGGTGGCCCTTTTCTTCGGTGAGGCGCTTTTTCTTTTTACCCTGGAGCGATACGCTGTAGAGCTGCCGTTGCAGGGGCGAGGCCTCGGTCGAGATGAAATACACCCGCTCATTGGCCTCGTCCACGCCCACTACCGAGCTGATTTCCCATTCGCCCTGAGTAAGGGTAGCGACCTTCTCGCCTTGGCGGTTGTAGCGGTAGAGGTGGTTGTAGCCGCCCTCTTCGCTCAGCCACAGGAAATCCTCGCTGTCCTTGAGAAAGTGCCATTTGTCATCGGTGGCCTCGGCGATGTAGGTATTGCTGGTTTCGGTGAGGATGACCTCGCTCGCCCCTGTGGCGGCCTGCACCATCAGCACGTCGATCTGGTTTTGCAGGCGATTCAGGCGCAACACGGCCAACTCCTCGGGCGACTGGGTCCACTTGATGCGGGGGATGTACTGGTCCTTCTCCTCGCCCAGCTCCACCTGCACGGTGTTTTGGCTGGGCAAGTCATACACGTGCAGCGACACGAAGGCGTTTTGCTCTCCGGCCTTGGGGTATTTGAAGGTATATTGCTCAGGGTACAGCCCATTGTAGAGCGGCATGGTAAACTGCGGCACGTGGGCCTCATCAAAGCGGTAGTAGGCGATGCGCTTGCCGTCGGGCGACCAGGCAAAGGCCTGCACCAGGGCAAATTCTTCCTCGTACACCCAATCGGTCAGGCCATTGATGATCTGGTTTGGCTGGCCGTCGGTGGTCACTTGGGTTTCCTGCCCGGTCTCCAGTTTGGTGAAATAAAGGTTGTTTTCAAATACAAACCCCAGCTTGCTGCCGTCGGGCGAAAAGGTGGGGTTGATCACTTGCTCGCCCCCGTGGATGGAGACCACCTCACGGCTGGCCAGATCGACCACCAGGCAGGTTTGTCGCTGGGAGCGGCGGTAGATGCTTTCGACGTTGGCTTTGAGCAGCACCATTTTTTCATCGGCGCTGAATTCGTAGCTGCTGATGGCGCTAGGGTCGATGCCTGGCAGGTCCAATCGGTCGAAATCGACTATGCGGCCTGCCTTGGCTTCGGCTTCTACCTCGTAGCGGTCGATGCCTGCGCCCTGCTCCAGCACGGAGTAGTAGCGGTCGTCTTGCATCCAGCGAAATTCGCTGGGGCGCTGTGGGTAGTATTGGTAGCGTATCCAGAGCTCTTCGAGGGTGATCTGGTCGCTTTGGGCGAGGAGTTGCGCCACGGTGGTCAGCAGCATCAGGCCGACGGCAAAGGTTCTTCTCATGAGGTTGTCAGACTAGTGAAGAAAGTTCGAAGTTTTTGGTGCACCGTTCGAAGTCGAAAGCAGCCTTCCACATAACTGAGAAGTCAAATTTAACATTTTTTGCCTACCCCGGCGTGGCATTCGCTGGATCGGGCGGGAGATTGGCCGATTTGCCCTAGGCATACCGCCGGGTCTTTGATTTGATTCCCGCCGCAAGGATGTCGAGCTTTGCGCGCTCAATCTATCCCCCCCATGCAATACCTCGATCTGCTGCGCCGCTATCCTCGCCAAATTGGATACGGTCTGCTGCACTATTTTTTCTCGGCTCCGGGACAGTCGTTTTATGTGTCGCTGTATACCACCTCTTTCGTAGCGGCTTTGGGCCTCAGCACAGTAGCGTTTGACTGGTATTACGCGGGCGCTACCTTGCTGAGTGCCTTTGCCTTACCTTGGGTGGGTAGCTGGCTGGATCTAGTCAGGCGGAGTCGGTTTAGCATCGCTTTGGGGCTGGCTTTCACTGGCATTTGTGTGTTTACTGCGCTGGTGAGCCACCCCTACATGCTGTTCATCGCGTTGTTTGGTTTGCGACTCTGCGGGCAAGGGCTGATGACGCTGACGGCTTCTACCGCCACGGCCCGTTTTTTCGAAGGTACGCGGGGGCAGGCGCTCTCGCTGACTAGTTTTGGGGTGTCTATTTCTGAGATCTTGCTGCCGCCTTTGATTACGGGGGTTTTGTTAAAATGGGTGAGCTGGCAGATGAGCTGGCTGATCATGGCTGGGGTGGTACTTCTGGTGTTTGTGCCTTTTGCTATCGGCTTGATTCCCCGAGACAGCCATTTTCAATACCCGCCAGAAGATAAGCCTACTAAAACGGGTGGCCCTCACAGCGTGTCGAGGGGTGAGGTGCTGCGCCGCCCCTCTTTTTATTTGCTCACGGCAGTGTACCTGTTTGTGCCCTTTTTCATGACGGGTGTGATCATCAACAAGCACCTATTGGGCGAGGCCAACGGCTGGAGCGAATCGTACCTGGCCTGGGGGCTTTCGCTTTTTGGCCTCACTCGCCTGATCGCCAACCTGGTGAGTGGCCCCTTGATCGACCGCTTCACGGCCCGGCGGATATTTTCCTTCATGCTCATCCCCATGGCGCTGGGCACTTTCACCCTCACGCTCAGCGACCACCCCTTGGTGATGGTCGTCTTTTTCCTGCTCAGTGGTATCTCAGCCAGCGTCAATAGCCTGGCCTCGACCGCTATGTGGGCTGAGCTGTATGGCACCCGCCACCTAGGAGCCATTCGCAGCATGGTGTCGACTTTCATGGTGTTCGGGACCGCCGTTGCGCCGCCAGCCTTAGGCTGGGCCCTGGGTTTTGCCGATCAAGAGGCCATCGTGATGCTCAGCTCCACCGGGGTGATGTTGCTGCTGACAGCGCTAGCCTTTTGGCAGACGGGGAAATTGGGAATGCGAAACTAGCCATTAGTTTCGCAGTTCAAAGTTTGAAAGTAAATTTAGCCGCTTGGGCGGCCAATGAGTGAGCCAATATGTGGGGGGCTGCCTGTGCCGAAGCCCTCTACCCTATGGCCCGTTCATGAGGTGAGCTGAACCCCAGCGGGGTTCAACCTTGGTAGCATAGATCCCGCCACACGGGCCGACCCCAGCCACGAGGAGAGGTTTGACCTTTCCAAGGTCGCTTAAGTGGCGTGTAACCCATGCTACCAAGGTTTGACCGCTACGCGGTCCAAGTGCTGGCGTGATGGCTTTAATATTCGGCTTCTGAAAGATCGAGTTCAAAGACACGACATACTTTTTCTAACAATTTTACACAGCCCCTTATTCCCCTGACCGTTCATATAGGTGAGCCAACATGAAGGGACTGGCGAGGCACTGTGTGCCGAAGCCCCCGATGCATCGGCCTTTTACGCCGATTCCTCCTGCCCAAATTCCAGGCGATTGACGGTGTAGACGTTGGGGAGTTCTTGGAGGTCAGACATGAGTTTGCTCAGTTCTTCCAGATTGGAGACGTAGAGGTGAAAAATTCCTTCGAAGAGGGTATCCTGCGATTCGATGCTCACTTTTCGGATGTTGATCTTTTTGCGCTGTGAGATGACGCGGATCAGGTCGAGCAGCATGCCTTGCTTGTCCAATCCTACCACGCGAAAGGCCGCCAAAAAGGCGATGCCGCACTGCCCATCGGCCCATCGGGCCTGGATGATCTGCGAGCCAAAGCTCGACATCAGTTGCAGCGCCTTGGGGCAGGCCGTGCGGTGGATGACCACGCCTTGGTCAGTGTTGAAACCCAGGATATCGTCACCTGGCAGCGGATTGCAGCACTTGGCGAGCTTGTAGCTCTCGATCTTGGCGTCCTTGCTCAAGATGAGATGGTCAGGGTCGATGCCTGCCTCTTCGAAGCGGGCCTCCATCTGCCTGCGCTTGAGATCCCAGGCGGCAAGGGACTCACTGTCCAGTTCTTTGCCCGATTTTTTAAACTCGATGAACTCGGCGATCTTTTCCGGGGCAATACGACGAGTGGCCAGGGCATGATAAAACTCATTGGGCGTCGGCTCCATAAAAAAGGCCAGCAGCTCTTTCATGTAGGGATGCTGCTCGTCGATGCCGTATTGTCGGGCTCGCCAGCGAAAGAGGTCGCGGCCCTTGTCGATAAGTTCGCGGCGCTGCTTGCGCAAAAAAGCCTTGATGTGGTCTTTGGCGCGGGGGGTTTGCACCATATGCAGCCACTCCTTTTTGGGCTCGCCCTTGCGCGAAGTGAGCACCTCGACCATTTCCCCGGCCCGCAGGCGGTATTCGAGGCTCACCACCCGATTGCCCACCTTGGCTCCGATGGCGCTGTCGCCCACGTCGCTGCGGATTATGTAAGCAAAATCCAGCACCGATGAGCCCACGGGCAGCCGAAGCATCTCTCCTGCGGGCGTAAAGACGTAGACATCGTTGGGCTTAAGGTTTTCTTTCAAGTCTTGCACCGCTTCCAGCGCATCCCGACTCGGGTTGGCCAGGATGTTGCGA
>CAYVAP010000384.1:2181-5280 GCA_964449365.1 uncultured Bacteroidia bacterium | reverse complement strand
CGCCCGCGATGCTCACCGCGGGGAAAATGTGGCCACCGGTGCCGCCGCCGGAGATGATGAATTTCATAAGGTAGTTACGAGTTCGGAGTTGATGGTTAAAAGCTGGTAATCAGATACTTGCCACTTTAAACTTTCCACTTTTAACCTTTTCGCCTTTCTTCCCCTGCTTCTCCATCGCATCGCGGCTCACGCTGAGGATGATGCCCAGGGTCACGCCCGTCATGAGGATGGAGGTACCGCCCATGCTGATCAGGGGCAGGGTCAGGCCAGTGACGGGCAGCAGGCCCACGGTCACGGCCATGTGGATCACGGCCTGCAACACCAGCAGAAAGCTCAGGCCACAGGCCAGCAAGGCCCCAAAGGTCTTGCTCACGGTGACGATGGTTACCGCTCGAAAGAGCAGCAGCAGGTACAGCAGCATCACGAAGACGCCCCCCACCAGGCCATACTCCTCGACGATGATGGCGAAGATGAAGTCCGCCGTGGCGTTGGGGAGAAAATTGCGCTGGGCACTTTTGCCCACCCCCTTGCCAAACAGCCCCGCTGAAGCCACTGCCACGTGGGTCTGCACGGTTTCGTAGCTGCCGTCGTACTGATCGTTGGTCAGGCGCTCGACGTAGTCGTGCCAGCGGTTGGACCAAGTATCGGCGCGCTTGGCCGTGCGGCTCAGTACAAAGACGCCCATCACGGCCACCATCAACAGCACCCCGATATATTTTAGGTCCACTCCTGCTACAAACATCACCATCAGGCTAGCCAGAAACATCAGGCTGGCCGTACTCAGGTCGCTGGGCGCAATCAGACCGCAGATCACCGTTACCCAAAAGAGCGCAGGCAAAAAGCCTTCGGCAAAGTCCTTGATCACGTCCTGCCGCTGGGTGAGCAGCCGCGCCAGGTAGATCATCAGGGCCAGCTTGGCCAGGTCGGAGGGCTGGAAAGAGGTGCCAAACACCGAAATCCAGCGCGCGGCTTCGTTCAGCTCGCTGCCCTGCACGATGGTGTAGAGCAGCAGCGGAATGGTCATCAGCAGCAGCCCGGTCGAGATACGGGCAAACCAGCGATAGTCCAGCAAATGCACCACGTACATGATCAGCAAGCCCAACCCCAGCAGCATGGCGTGCTTGGTGAGAAAATACCCCACGTCGCCGCCCCGCAGGCGAAAGGCCAGCGAACTACTCGCGCTGTATACCGCCAGAATGCTCACCAGACTGATGAGAATCGCGACGATCCAGATGATTTTGTCGCCTTTGAGGCGTTGCAGAAACCAGGTCAGCATAGTTTATCGTTCGGAGTTATCAGTGGTCAGTGGTCAGTGGTCAGTGGTCAATGGTCAATGGGCAATGGGCAGCAAGGGAAAAGGCAGCCTCAGCATCTCAAAGTCTCAATCTCTCAATATCTCAACGTCTCAATCTCTCAACCTCTCAAAACCTCAACCTCTCAACCTCTCAAAACCTCAAAATCTCAACCTCTCTTTTGAACTGCTCGCCTCTATCTTCATAGTTTTTGAACAAGTCGAAGCTCGCGCAAGCGGGCGATAGCAGCACCGAGTCGCCGGGCTGGGCCAATTGCTGGGCCTGGGCGATGGCCTCGGCCATGCTGGCCACGGGGTGGAGGTCCTGGTAGGGAAATTCGCGCCGGAATTTCTCCAGCTCGTATTCGCCCAAAAATACCACCGCCCGCACC
This sequence comes from uncultured Bacteroidia bacterium, assembly GCA_964449365.1. Classification (GTDB taxonomy): domain Bacteria; phylum Bacteroidota; class Bacteroidia; order J057; family J057; genus CAYVAP01. The sequence continues at coordinate 3,597 of CAYVAP010000384.1, read as the reverse complement.
CGATCAGCCACCAGCCGCTTGAGCGGGTCATAGTCATTGCCCTTGTCGATGCCACCGACCAGCCAGATCACCTTGCCGTCGCGGTCGGCCATGGCTTCGAGGGCGTACTTGACCGCGTCCACGTTGGTGGCCTTGCTGTCGTTGATGTAGCGCACCCCGTCGAGGGTCGCGATTGGCTCCAGGCGATGCGGGATGGGCTTGAAGCTCTCCAGCCCCACCCGAATGCCCGTTTCGCAGCCGCTCGCCGCGCGCACCGCCAGCACCGCCGCCAGAGCGTTGAGCTGATTGTGCGGCCCGAGCAATTTCATCTCCTGGGTCATGAACCCGATCTGATCGCGCCCCTCGCGCAAGGCCAAGCGCTCTTGATTGATCCAGGCATCGGCGGCCGGGGTACCCATCAGCCCAAAAGAACGCAACTCAGGACGACCTTCGAGCCAGTGCAAGCGACGACAAGTCTCGCGATCTTCTCGGTTGTAGATGAAGACGTCCGACTCGGTCTGGTTCTCAGCCATGCGCAGCTTGGCGGCGGCGTAGCGGTCCATGCTCCCTTCGTAGCGATCGAGGTGATCGGGGGTGATGTTGAGCAGCACCCCTACCTCGGGCCGAAAGGTATCGATATCGTCCAACTGAAAGCTACTCACCTCCAGCACGTACCAATCGGGCTGCTCGTCTTTAGCCACCATAGCCGCAAAGCTCTGCCCGATGTTGCCGCCCAGCCAGATCTTTTCCCCGCAGAGTTGCAGCAGGTGATGAGTCAGCGCAGCAGTGGTGGTTTTCCCATTGCTGCCCGTGATGGCGATGATGCGGCTGCGGCAATGGCGAAATCCATACTCGATCTCCGAGATGATGGGCTTGCCCCTACGGCGCAGCGTCCCGATCACCGGCACGTGGCCGGGAATGCCAGGACTTTTGACAATGACATTTGCGTCAAAGAACGATTCTATGCGATGACCGCCCATTTCATAGGCGATTCCGTTGTCATTCAGCACTGCTTGGTACTGCGCAGGTATCTGTCCAGCGTCGGATACGAAAGGGCGATCTCCTACCTTCTGGGCGAGCAACGCCGCTCCTACCCCACTCTCGCCGCCTCCGAGGATGATTACTTTATGCATGAGTCGAGATTCGAAATTAAGGTGGTCAGGCTCATGGGTCTGTCAAGACCGAGCCAATTGGACCGATATATCTGAAAATTTAGCTGTAAAAAGCTTTAGCTGAATAAATTCAACTACTTGCTTATCAGGGGGTTTAGCTACCCATCATCCATCCTTCCTCGAAGCCTGTTCTTTGGGTAAAAAAACACCCAATTCGACATTTACCGATGCAAATGTGGAATGGGATGACTGGGTTCGGCTTACAAAGCCTCAGCAGCATAGCAAGTTCGGCTTACAAAGCCTCACCAGCATAGCAAGTTCGGCT
>CAYVAP010000384.1:0-2081 GCA_964449365.1 uncultured Bacteroidia bacterium | reverse complement strand
CAGCATAGCAAGTTCGGCTTACAAAGCCTCAGCAGCATAGCAAGTTCGGCTTACAGAGCCTCAGCAGCATACAGCAGCATAGCAAATGGGAGCCTCAGGTGTACGATGCGGAAATTTCGAATAACAAATTCCAAATTTCGAATTGACAACCCCTTACCTCAACTTAAGCGTGGCAAAGGCCACGACCACCAGCAAGATCGCGACGATGAAGAAGCGCATGGTGATTTTGGCTTCGTGCATGCCACCTTTTTCGTAGTGGTGATGCAGGGGGGCCATGCGAAAAATGCGTTTGCCTTCGCCATAGCGCTTTTTGGTATACTTGAAGTAGCTCACCTGAATGATGACCGAGAGGCTTTCGGCGAAAAAGATGCCGCAGATGATAGGCAACAGCAGCTCTTTTTTGACCATGAGGGACAAAATGCCGATGGCACCTCCCAGGGCCAGGCTCCCGGTGTCGCCCATAAAAACCTGGGCAGGAAAGCTGTTGTACCAAAGGAACCCGATGCATCCCCCCACCAGCGCCGCACAGTAAATCAGCAGCTCTGCCGAAAGTGGGATGTAAGTGATATTCAAGTAATCGGAGAAGACGTAGTTGCCGCTGAGATAGGCAAAAACGCCCAGCCCTGCGGCCACGATGCCCGTGGTCCCCGCCGCTAGCCCATCGATGCCGTCGGTGAGGTTGACCCCATTTGACACGGCGGTCACGATGAAGATTACCACCAGCAGGTAGATCAGCCGCCCCAGCAAATCGCTGTCGAGCAGGCTCCGCAGGCCCCATATTTGAGAGTAGTCAAAGACATAGCTTTTAAAAAACGGAAAATCCGTGATGTAGATGAAGCTGTTGTCTTTGGGGCCAAATAGCTCGCTAGCGATCAACTTGCGCTGATCCGGCGGCACCAGCACGATTTTCTCTCCGATTTTACGCTCGCCACCGATCGACACGGTGCGCTTGACACGGTAGCGGCTCAGGTCTCCGTAGGACTCCCCGTCTGGGATTTCGGTGAAGGGGACTTCATTGATACGGATCAACTCATCGCCGGTGCGAAAGCCGACCTGCGTCAGCAGTCGATTGCTCACCACTTTGTTGAGCTGGGTCAAATGCGCCCGACTCCCCATAAAATCTGGGTGAAACAACATAGTCACCCCCACGATCAATCCCAATCCGATCTGTCCTACCACTTTGAATTTACCCTTCAGGCCAGCCTTGTCCTTTTTGAACACCTTGATGTAATCATCGACAAAACCGATGAGGCCCATCCAGGCGGTGCCCAACAAGATCAGCCACACGTAGCCATTACGCAGGTCGCCCCACAAGAGGGTGGGAATCAACACCGCCGCAATGATGATCAGGCCGCCCATGGTGGGCGTACCGGCCTTCGAGGCGTGATCAGGGCCGATTTTGTCGTCCCGGACCACTTCGCCGATCAGATTTTTGCGCAGTACGTCAATGATCTTCTTGCCGATGAGCAAGGAGATGATCAAGGAAAAAATGACAGACAGAATGGCTCGGAAGGTGATGTACTGAAACACCCCAAAACCGGGGATATCGTACTGAGTGTTGAGCCAGTCGAGCAGATAGTACAGCATATAGAGATGGCGATTACGGCGGGGAAGTCGGGCATAAAATTGGCGAAACTTTCCGTAAAGTCTGCCCGCTCTTGCCTAAACGTCCGCAATAGCTGACTAAGTGCTCATCCTGTCGTAATTTGCATGGCTTCCTTGATCACGGCTCGGTCATCGAAGGGGTGCTTGACCCCTTTGATTTCCTGATAGGTTTCGTGGCCTTTGCCTGCGACGAGAATCACGTCGCCGGGTTGGGCCAGTTGGACTGCGGTGCGAATCGCTTCGCGCCGGGCGCTGATGCGCAGCACCTTGGCCTGGTTCTCAGCCGGCACCCCGGCTATCATTTCTTCGAGTATCGCCTCGGGATCTTCGTCCCGCGGATTATCAGCAGTAAAAATGGCCTGCCCGGACTGCTGGGCCGCGATGCGGCCCATCTCCGGTCGCTTGGCCCGGTCGCGGTTGCCCCCACAGCCCACCACGGTGATCACGCGGCTCTCGCCCCGGTTGATGTCGTGAAT
>CAYVAP010000383.1:0-5296 GCA_964449365.1 uncultured Bacteroidia bacterium | reverse complement strand
ACTCGGTGTGCGCAGGCCACATTTCGAAGAACGGACTGATCCAGGTACTCACCGCAAAGATCAGAGCCGCCCAGCCTCCCATCCAGGGACCATCGATTATCCGCCCCAGGCCATACAGCAGGACCGCCATCAAAACGTGCAATCCGATGTAGATGCTCTGCACGGCCAGCATGTTCCAATCACCAAAGAGGGAAAAAATCAGCGCAAAAAAGCCGTAGGTCAACGGCCCCCGGTGGTCGATGGCGTCAACGTAGGGCAAGCCTCCCTCGACGATACTCATACCCACTACGGCGCTCACCGCCTCATCGACGCTGAAAAAAGTGATGTGCAAATGGGGCCATCGCAACCCCACGTACAACAGAGCCGCCAGCCACAGCAGGGCGCTAGGACGTCGGAGCAACTTAATCATGCCTGCAAACTCGATAAAAGGCTCGTCGATGTCAATGAAACCACAGCCCCAGGTCAAGAGTCGAACATTTTTCTCTGCAAAGCGCTTTTATCTTTGCCCTGCTCAACTCGACCACTCCTTACTGTAAGTCCCTCATGACGCTAATCTACCTGATTTTGCAAGAAGTCCTGCGCGATGGCGGTGAGCGCTACACCGAAACTGACTTGAGCCGCCTCATCGTAGAACCTTGGAACGGCGCCTCGGCAGTGTTTTTTCTCCTGATCGTAGGTTATTGGGCTCTCAAACTGCGCGGTAAATATCGCCAGCATTTGTTTCTCAGCATCAACCTGCCAATCCTGGCCGTGGGGGGAATCGGCGGCACCATCTACCATGCGTTTCGAATGTCGGAGGTCTTTTTGGTGATGGACTGGTTGCCGATCATGATCCTGTGCCTGGCAGCCAGCGTATACTTTTTCATGCGGGTCCTTCCTCACTGGGGTTGGGCAGTGAGCATCGTGAGCTTCGCCCTGATTTTTCAAGTGCTGATGTTTCGCTATCAACTACTCCCCATGGAGCTGGCCATCAACGTCAATTACGCGATGATGGGAGGCTTGATTTTGGTACCAACGGCTTTGCTATTATGGAAAACGCGCTTTTACGCCGGGCGATGGGTAGCCACGGCCCTGGGGGCTTTCCTGATCGCTATCACCTGTCGGGCCCTCGACTACCAGGCGCTCTTGCCGATGGGAACCCACTTTTTGTGGCATGTCTTCGGGGCCGTTGCCTGCCATAGCATGTTTCAGTACGTGTTTGAGATCCATGAGCAACCCCAGTTGGTCAGCGCGTAACGGAGCGAGTGATCTTCGCTTGATCTCATGACTACCTCATCTTCCTCTTTTCTGGTCCGATGGTTGGGACGCTTGCAGGCGGTTCATCCAGTCTGGCGAAGCTTTGTTCTAATCGATTAGCTGGTATCGCCAAGGTCGAGGGCAGGCTGGGAGGCCAGGCTCGCGTTTCACCATGGCAGCTACTGGGTGTACCGTGGAAAGAGTGAGAATGACTGAAAACCTGCCTCTCCACTCATTCGATCATTTTATCCATTCACTCACCGAGCCGCCGAAACCGAAGGAAAAGGCCGTTAATTTATAGTTCGATCAGTGGATACACGGCCATTGGTTTTGCCTCCCTCTTAGCTTATCAACCTCCCCCGGAATTGCTATGGCCCAAGAAACCCTACAGCAGCTCAAAACCGAACTGGAAACCTTGCGCCGAGAAAATCAGCTCCTGCGTGAGTCTGTCGGTCGTCGCAAAAACGGCCATCAGCAAGAACTGCCTGAAACGGTACGTCCTACCAACTTGCTGCCCGCCTTTCAGCAGCAGCTTCAGCACCTCAAGCAGGCAAACATCCAACTGGCAGCCGCCAGTACGCTGTTTACCGATCTCCATCGGTCGCTAGAGGCCCTGATCCCTGCCCTCGAAGTGCAAATCACCGGTTGGACCAATGAAATCTATCAGCTACAGCAAGCTCAGCAGGATCTGGAGCAAGCCTATGCGACTGTAGTTAGTCGGCTGGAAGGGCGCATCAAAGCCCTCAAAAAACAAGTAGCTGAGGCCAGCCCCGAGGGATTGCAGCAGCAGTTTAGTAGCCTGCAAAAAGAGCGCGAGCGCATGCGCCGTCGCATCGCAGAGCTCGAAGCAACCTGTCAAACCTACGAAGCCCAAATTGAGCGGCAGGTAAATGGTCGCCCCTCCACTACTGACGATCAAGACAATCCCTTCACCGACCTCAATATCTTTGGCGCTTGAAAGCGTGCCTCCGCACTCTGGGCGGAACCAAAGTGCACCACCGCGCTCTGTGCGGAGCAGAAGTGATCCGCACAGGGTGCGGTGGTACCAGAGCCCTTTCTCCTACCCCAAAAATTCCCTACTTTTGACGGCCTAATGGTCGGGGAATACGGTATAGAGAAGCAAGGTATAAGGCGCTAACGCATACTACTGCACATACCGTACCCCGCCTACCATATACCGCATACTGCTCATCAATGGATCAACTCTTCCTCTCCGACCAGGAACTCCAGCGCCGCGACGAACTGCAACGCCTGCGCGAGCTTGACATCGACCCCTATCCCGCCGCGCGCTATGAGGTCAACGTAGCCGCCGCGCAAATCGAGGCAGACTTTGAAGAAGGCAAAGAAGGCTTCGAGGCGCTTGCGTTGGCCGGTCGCCTGACGAACAAGCGCATCATGGGTAAGGCGTCCTTTGCAGAGTTGCAGGACGAAACAGGCACGGTGCAGATCTACATCGCCCGCGACGAAATCTGCCCTGGTGAGGACAAGACCCTTTACAACGAGGTTTTTAAAAAGCTCACTTCCCCGGGCGATATCGTCGGCGTCAAAGGACACGCCTTTATCACCAAGACGGGCGAAAAGACCGTCCACGTCAAGGAGTTTCGGATCCTGAGCAAGACCCTGCGGCCCATTCCTTTTCCCAAAGAAGCCGATGGCAAGCTATACGATACCCTCACTGATCAGGAGCAGCGCTACCGACAGCGCTACCTCGATCTGATCGTGCATCCGCAGGTGCGCGAGACCTTTCGCATCCGCAGTCAGGTGATGCAGACTATGCGCAACTTTCTCAACGAGAGGGGCTACATGGAAGTAGAGACGCCTATTCTGCAGCCGCTCTACGGCGGCGCAGCGGCGCGGCCTTTTAAGACCCACCACAACACCCTGGACATGACCCTGTATCTGCGCATCGCCAATGAGCTGTACCTCAAGCGCCTGATCGTGGGGGGCTATACTGGCGTGTATGAGTTTGCCAAGGACTTTCGCAACGAGGGCATGTCGCGCTTCCACAACCCCGAGTTCACCCAGATGGAGCTATACGTGGCCTATCAGGACTACGAGTGGATGATGAACCTGGTGGAGGAGATGGTCGAAAGCATCGCCATCGCCGTGAGTGGCGACACCAAAGTGCAGGTGGGCGAGCACCTGATCGACTTCAAGCGGCCCTGGCCGCGCTTCAGCATGTACGAGGCCATTGAGCGCTATACCGGCATCGACATCTCAGAGATGGATGAGGCTCAACTGCGTGAGACCGCCGACAACCTGGAGGTACCCACCGACCCAAGCATGGGCCGTGGCAAGCTGATCGATGAGATTTTTGGCGAAAAAGTCGAGCACCTGCTCATCCAGCCCCACTTTATCACCGACTACCCAGTAGAGATGAGCCCCCTGGCCAAGAAACATCGCAGCAAGCCTGGCCTGGTGGAGCGCTTCGAAGGGATCGTCAATGGCAAGGAGATCTGCAACGCCTTCTCCGAACTGAATGACCCCCTCGACCAGCGCGAACGCTTCGAATCACAGCTCGAACTCGGCAAGCGTGGCGACGACGAGGCCATGGTATTAGATGAAGACTTTCTCCGCGCCCTAGAATATGGCATGCCCCCCACGGCGGGCCTGGGCATTGGCATCGACCGCTTGACCATGATCATGGCCAACCAGCCCAGCATTCAGGACGTGCTCTTCTTCCCCCACATGCGCCCCGAAGCCAAGGTGCAGCACGACAGCCCTGCCCAATTTGCCCAGGCGGGTGTCCCCGAGGAATGGGTACGACCCCTCTACAAAGTCGGCATCAACGTGGTGCACGAGCTAAAGGAGGCCAACCCCGGCAAGCTGCATCAAGAGTTGGTTGGCATCAATAAGAAGTACAAGCTAAGCCTGAAAAATCCCTCGCAGGAGGAGGTAAAGCGCTGGGTGGAAGGAAAGTAAGGGATATACTCAAGGCAAAAAAGTCGGAATCCGAAACTCACTGCGATGGCGAATCACGAATTCCGAGTGCCAAGAGAGACGTTTAGTAGGTGATCACCGGGTCGAGCGATTTGGCTTGCTCGACCATCCCGGCTACCTGAGCCGCACTGGGTAGTTGACGTACCAACTTCTTTTCCTCGTTGACCTCCCTCATCTTGGCGTGCAGATTTTCGGGGTTGCGGTTGCGCATTTCCTTGACGGTGTCGACTCCGGCCCCTTTGAGCAACTCAGCGTATTGGGTACTCACGCCCTTGATGCGAAAAAGGTCGGCCATGTTGGTCCAGTCGAGGATCAGAGCTTCTTTGATGCCACAAGCTTCTGCGATCTCCTTGCGGCCTTTGGGGGTGGCCCCGGCCTTGAGCAGTCCTTCGACGGTCTTGATGCCAGCTTGGGCCATTTTTTCAGCATAGGCAGGACCGATGCCTTCGATGTCAGCGATTTTTGCCATGGGATTTGAAATGTTAGTGAGTGCGTAATCAGATAATATTAAGGATTTCTGGCGGGAACCACTCATTTTCTCAGAAAAAAAGCGGTTTACCGGACAATACCAGTTTTCCTTATTCTCCAGACGTCGAAGGAAGCAACGGGTCACTAATCATTAGTTTCGCGGTTCAAGGTTCAAGGTTGAAAGTAAATGTAGCCGCTTGGGCGGCCACTGAGTGAGCCAATATGGGGGGCTGGCCTGTGCCGAAGCCCCCTTATGGTGTGAAGATGAGCGTTGCAGCCAATGGCTAATGGCTTCTCGGCGGATGGCAAATCCACACCACGCTGGGGTGGCTCGGAGTTATACTCCGGCAACGATCTCCCGATTGCTCCCGATTGCCTCACCAAACTACCTCCTCAGCGCAGCAGCAACTCACCGATGGCGAAGCAGGCAAAGACCACAGATGCAATTCCGTTGGTAGTGAAAAAGGCCAGGTTGACGCGAGAGAGGTCGCTAGGCTTGACCAAATAATGTTGGTAGGCCAATAGTACCAAGAAGATCCCTGCCCCAACCCAGAAAACCCAACCTGCCTGGACCAAGATACCAAACAGTAAAATCAGCCCAGCCGTGAAGAAATGCAGCACCGAGCTGACCAGGAGGGCGAGATTTTTTCCC
>CAYVAP010000382.1:0-5306 GCA_964449365.1 uncultured Bacteroidia bacterium | reverse complement strand
TGCCCCGCAACGGGAGGCGTTGCCCGATCCCAGCCAGTGGGGGAAGATTTGGGGAGAATGGCCGCAGACGGCAGATGCCCGCCTCACCAATGGCGGCGACGCTGAGAGCGTCCGCGACCTGTTGCTGCCCCGGCAGCAGCGCATTTTTCAGACCTATCAGCAGATCGCCAAAGCCGCCCCGGGGCTGCTGCTGGAAACCATCCAGAGCCGCGACGACCATCAGCCCCACCTTTCGCTGTTTTATGCTTTCCTCTCGCTGCTCGACCACGCCCGGCGCGACCTCAACCGCATGACCCAGCGCCACCTCGACTACTTTTACCAAACCGTGCTGGGCCTGAAGCCATTGCCACCTGCGCCTAACCATGTGCATTTGGTGGTCGAATTGGCCCAGCAAATCGACAGCTACAAGCTCGACGCTGGTACGCGCTTTCTGGCCGGGCAAGATGCTACGGGGCAGGACATCATCTATCAGAGCCAGGCCGAGGCGGTGATCGACCGGGTGCAGATTGCCCAGCTCAAGGGGTTGTACCTCGACCGCATTCCCCGCGCAGCCGAGGCTGTGCCCCAATTTGCCCGACGGCTGCACGCCTCGCCCGTGGCCAACTCCGCCGACGGGCTGGGCGGCGACTTTCCCAAAACCGACCCGGTCAAAGCCTGGCTGCCTTTTGGCGATACCAGCCGCGAGGCGGTCGCATTGGGCTTTGCCGTGGCCTCGCCCTTACTCAACCTGGCCGAGGGCAACCGAACCATCACCTTCGAGTTCAAGCTGCACAACCTGCCCAGCGGCCTGACGAAGGCCCAGGTAGCCAAGGCCCTGCGCGTGGAATTCAGCGGAGAAAAGGAGTGGATTCCGGTCACCGTGTCGGTGGCAGCGATCAGCCCTACCGGCGACAGCAACCTGAAGATCGAGGCCGAGCTTGGGGCCGATCAGCCAGCGGTCCTGCCTTTCCACCGCGACTTGCCGGGGGCAAAGCTCGCCACCAACTACCCGGTGGCGCGGCTGTGGCTCGACCCTAGCGATATCGCCCTGATTCCGACGCTGGGGGGCGAATTGGGCGACACCAACAAAGACAAAGTCGCCCTCTACCACTACCTGCGGGGGGTACGCCTTGGCGATTTGACCCTCACCGTCACGGTAGATCGGGTGTACCAATTGCTGCTGCAAAACGACTTGGCCGTGCTGGAGCCAGGCAAGCCCTTTCAGCCTTTTGGCCCCATGCCCAAGCCCGGCAGCAATTTCTACGTAGGCTCGCAGGAGGTTTTTAGCAAGCCGCTGACCGCGCTGACGGTGCATTTGCAGTGGGATGGGCTGCCCAAAGATTTGAGTCTGCACTACCGGGGTTACCGCCCTTCCGATGGCAATGGGCCTGAACTTGATTTCAAAGCCAAGGTAGAGCTGCGCGATCAGTCGACAGCGGGCGGCTGGGTGTCCTTGCGCACAGGACAGGCGTTGTTTGGGAGCTATCAATTTGCTGATGCAGCCAAGCTCAAAGCCCGTCCGGTAGGCGAATTGCGGCAATACGATCCCTCGGTCAACGCCGGGGTGATGCGCATCCAGCTCGGTGCGCAGGATTTTTTCCATCAAAGCTATCCGCAAAAGCTGGCCCGGCAGGTGCTGGCGGCGGCGATGAAAGCACAGGATCCCCCCAAGCCTGTGCTGGATGCCATTTATCACGATGCGGCTAAAACCTCCTACGTGGTTTCGGATGGATCGAGTACCCCCGATCTGGATACTCACTTCGCCGCCAACCTCAACGAGCCCTACACCCCTGCGGTCAAGGAGTGCTACCTGAGCTACACTGCCCAGAGCAAGTCCACGGCTGAGGCGGGCGTACCGATGCAGTGGTTTCAACTGCATGCCTTCGATGGCTACGTGGCCCTGTCCCCTCCGGCGGCGGAGGGGGAAAGGAAAAACTGGCCTACGCTGTTGCCGCAGCATCAGCGCGAAGGCGAGCTGTTGATCGGGCTGGCGAATTTGGATCCGCCCCAAATCCTGCCCCTGTTTTTTCAGGTGGCCGAAGAAACCGCCGATACCGAGCTGGCCCGGGCCGAGGTGAAGTGGGATTATTTGCACCAAAACCAGTGGCAGGAGATCAAGCCCCATCAGTTCGAGCCGGACGAAAGCAATGGCCTGATCAACTCGGGCATCGTGAATGTGCAAATCCCAGCGGAGATGTCCACCGGCAACACGCGCCTCAATCCCAACCTGTACTGGCTGCGGGTGAGCGTACCTGAAAGAGCCGGAGCCATTTGTAGCATCATCGGGGTGCATACCCAGGCGGTAAAGGCAGCATTTGTGGACGAAGCCAACGACCCTGCCTTTTTGGCCAAGCCGCTGCCTGCCGAGAGCGTGGGGGGGCTGGAGTTTGAGCGAGCCCAGGTGAGCGGGGTGGTACAGCCCTATGATTCCTTCGGTGGTCGCACCGCAGAAAAGCCCGAGGCGTTTTATACCCGCACCAGCGAGCACCTGCGCCACAAGGGCCGCGCCATCACCATTTTTGATTACGAGCGGCTGGTGTTGCAGGCCTTTCCCGACATTTACAAGGTGCGTTGCATCAACCACACCGACGATCAGCGCGAAATGGTGCCCGGCCACGTAACCCTGGCCGTGGTGCCCGACCTGAGCCAGACCGTAACCACCAACGATCTCGAGCCCAAGGTCAACGTCAACTTGCTGGCCGAAGTGGAGGCCTTCCTGGCGCGGCATCATTCGCCCTTTGCCCAGGTCAAGGTGCTCAATCCCAAATATGAAAAGATCAAGGCGGAATTTCGGGTACGCTTTCTGCCGGGCCGCGATCCGGGTTATTACCAGGAACTGCTCGACCAGGAGATCCAGCGTTTTCTCTCGCCCTGGGCCTTCGAAGCCGGAGCCGAAATCCACTTTGGCGGGCAGATCTATCCTTCCTCCATTCTCCACTTTGTGGAGGAGCGCCCCTACGTCGACTACGTGCTGGATTTTGCCTTGCACCAGGGCACCCAGCAGCAGGTGCGCGTGGCCCAGGCCCAAAGCGCCCGCTCGATCCTGGTTTCTGATGCACAACACGAAATCACCGTCATAGCACCCACCGAGGTATGCCCGCCCAATCAGCGCAGCGCCGATCAGCGCGACCTGGGCCACGACGACCTCGAACATCTGGAAATAGAATGAATTCCCAATCCCTACTGAGCCATGCCCATCAAGAATCGCAGTGATATCAAGGCCTATTTTCAGCCCAAGGCCAAGCTCTCTTCGCAGCATTTTTCCGACCTGATCGACTCGGCCCTCAACAAGCAAGACGATCAGTTTCACGGCAAGTGGCGGCCCGGCGTGACCTATCGCGCTGGCGACGCTGTCATCTATCAGGGAAAACTGTGGGTGCTGCGCGACCATGGCGATCCGCAGTACGCCATCTGCTCTGATCCTGCACAGCCCCCCAGCGAAGACAGCCCCCTCTGGGATCCGCTCACCGTGTCGGTGGAAGACGACGACTGGAAGGTAGTCGAAACCGAGGAGGCGACCTACATGTACGCCAAGGTCTACCAGCAGGTGGGCATCGGCATTGGCGAGGGCGAACAGCCTGAGGCGCAGCTCGACGTGCGCCGGGAGGGATACGGGCGGTTTTTGGTCAATCCGCTGGTGGACGAAGCCGAAAATGGCGGCCCTACCACCCTGAGCCTGATCCACTACCATCCCCAGACCGAAGAAACCGCCTTTTTGCACACCCTGCTCGACGTACAGTCGGTGGTGTGGTTTACCGATGCGGCCAAGGGCTTCGTCTTTCGCAAGGGATTGCCCGCCACGGCCGACACCGAGGTCGCGGTGGACAAGAGCGACCTGATGATGGTGATCAAGCCGCAGGAGGCAGGCTCGGGCCTGGCGGCGGTGGGCATCAACACCGATGACCCCAAGGGCATGCTGGAGCTGACCGATCATCAGAAGGGGTTGATTCAGCTCAGTCCTGAGGACAAAAGAGATCCAGCCATTACCCTGGTCAACCTCGACCCCAGTTGCAACCGCAACTACCTCTCGCTGGGCGTGGGGCGGCGCTACGCGGCGCAGGTGAGCGATGCCCCCGATGGCTTTGTGTTTCGGCAGGGCAAAGAATACGGCCTCTTTTGTGCCGAAGGCGACATCAACCAGGGCGAGCTGCTGCTGGTGATGCAGCAAGATGCCGACGATCAGAAGCCCAAGGTGGGCATCGGTACCGCGCAGCCTGAGGCGGGCCTGGACGTGCAGGACGGCGCAGAGAGCCAGATCTTGCTGCTGCCGACGGAAGCCGACCGGGGCGAAACCCCTACCGGACAGCGCGAGCCCGTGCTGAGCATTCAGACCCTCCGCCAGAACAACACGCCGCAATATTTGCTCACCGGCCTAGACCGAGCCGACCGGGCGGTATCGGTGAGCAATGCGCCCCTGGGCTTTGCCTTAAAAGTGGATACCAACTACGAACTGGGCCACGAAAAGCGGGCCGATCAGGGAGAAAGCAAGCTGGTGATTCGGGAAAATGGCCACGTAGGCATTGGCACCGAAGAGCCCTACACCAAGCTGGAAATCATCGGGCAGGGCGGCGCGATGCGCTTCAACCTGGGCGAATCCCTGGGCAGCAGCAAAAGGCCCAATCCTGCGCTGAGCATCATCAACGCTCGCCCAGAGCAAAGCAACTACCTGGCCATAGGTACCGACAACGAGAGTGGCGTGCTGGTCACTGATTCGCAGTTTGGCTTTCGCTTCAAAAAAGGCACCCCCTACGATGGAAAAAGCGACCACGAAATCGACATCAACCAGGGGCCGACCCTGCTGAGTATCCGTCCGGATGGCAAAGGCAAAGTCGGCATCGGCAAGATCGCCACGGAGTATGAGCTGGACATGGACGGCCTGGCCCGGGCCTTTACCTACTACCAGAACACCGACGAGAGCCGGATGGACCTCAAGCCCAATCATGCGGCTCTGAACGATGTGCTCAGCAAGCTGCAAAACCTGGAGCCGGTGGTCTTTAGCTGGAAAAACGATACGGGTTTGGCTGGTCAGGGCAACCAAATCGGACTGGTAGCCCACAAGGTGCACGAGCAGTTCAAAGAGGTGGTCAAGACCTCCTCCATCGATCAGACCAAGGCCGTGGCCTACCAAAACCTGGTGCCCGTGCTGATCAAAGCCATCCAGGAACTAGCTCAGTCCAAGGACAGCGCCCATCAGGCCATCGACGCCCTCTCCGACCGCCTCGACGCTTTCGAAAGTCAGTTGGACGCCCGCCTCAGCGAGCTCGAAAAGCGCATCGCGGCTTGTGAGAAGTAATTCGGATCGCGAGACCGCTGCGCTGCGAGAAGCG
>CAYVAP010000381.1:3345-5310 GCA_964449365.1 uncultured Bacteroidia bacterium | reverse complement strand
AATCTTCTTCCGTGGCATTGATGTTCCCTATCGTGTCCGAGCCAGTCGGCGTCAGCGCGTCGGGACGACACCCCTGGAACAAAAGAAGGAACAAACTCAAGCCCCAAACGAAAATCTGCCGGGGGGGGGAGAAAATGTTATTGCTCATGAAAACACAGGTAAAGGTTGTGTAAATTTTGCCATAAAAGTAGAAATTATCCAGGCGGTGTGCAAGTAAAAGTTTCGCTATTTGTCATTTTCTCAGAGCCCCAGACACTACAAATCGGCCGTGGAAATCGTGCGTGTGGCGAGGGCTGATTCTCTACCCCTCTGCCCTAAAACGCCCAGTCCACACTGGCCCCCACCCCCGGCGAGCCGACATGCACCCGCCAGGTCAGGCCCTGGCCGCGGGGTTGGTAGCTCCACGATCAATTGATCCGAACTTTCTCCCTCCACGCATCCAACACCTGCTCCAGCTCCTCCCGCATGGCAGGCCGCTGCGCATCGTGCTGCACCTTGTCCTGCTCGATCAGGGGCTGGACGAATGCTTGGTACTCGCCCCGGTCTGAGGATGGCGACATCTTGCCAGGGTAGGTTTCTGCTTGCGACGCGTGGTAGCCATGCGAAAAGGAATTGGGTGAAAAACGAAAGGTAGCACCTGAAGGGCATGACAGGCAAGTCGGGAGGGCAGTTCCGGTAAGGCGAGCGAGCCGCGCCATGCCCTCCTTGCCTATCCGATCTCATCCTGTTCTTGGGGCTTGCTCTGGGGTGTGCCAAGCTGGGCTTGTTCGAGCAGATGGCTGGCTACCCGATCATCAGGACAGGCAGCCAGGACTTTCCTGAACAGATCGGCGGCCTGCGCAAAGTCTTGGTGGACGTACCCCTTGACCGCCTCGGCAAATAGCGCCTGCGTTTGGGCCTTGCCTGCCCGCAGGCTTGCCTCGTCGGCATCGAAGCATTCGTACACCCCGATGAACTGTTGCCGTCCCTTGACCTGTACCCGACCCAGGTAGCGCAGGTGAAAGGCCTCAGGTGTCTGTAACTGGTTCTTGCTTTGCTCGCTGAGCAAAATGTTGGCCCCCATTTGCTTGGTGAGGCTCTCCATGCGGGCGGCCGTGTTCACCGCATCAGAGATGGTCGCGGCATCGTTGCGCTGTGCATCGCCGATGATGCCCATGATCAGCGGCCCGGTGTGAAAGCCCATGCCCACCCGCAGGGGGATGCGCCCTTTGGCATGCCGACCTTGGTTGTAAGCCTCCAGCTCATGCTGCATCCCAATCGCCGCCTGCAAAGCGTCTTGCGCACCTTGCTGAAAGATGGCCATGATACCATCCCCCAGGAACTGGTTGACGAACCCCTGATGCTGCTGGATGATGGGGCCCATGCGGCTGGCATAGGCATTGACGAAGCGAAAATTCTCATCCGGGGTCATCTGCTCAGCCAAGGTGGTGTAGCTGCGGATGTCGGAGAAAAGGATCGTCATCTCCTGGTAGATGGAGTCGCCCAACTGCACTTCGTGGATGGCCGTTTTGCCCAGGGTACGGATGAACGCATCGGGCACGAAACGCTGGGTGGCCAGGTTGATTTGCTGCAGGTTGAGGTGGGTGCGAAGCCGGGCCAGGAATTCCCTTTTTGAAAACGGCTTGGCCAGGTAATCGTTGGCACCCGTATCGAGGCCCTGCACCAGATCGGCCACCTGGTTCTTGGCCGTAATCATGATGATGGGCAACTAGTGCTTACAGAGCTAAATTCTTAACCATTTAAACTTGCTCCTTCGGCCTGGCTCAGGACAAGCCTTTTTCCGCGGTCCTGCGTCAAAAAGTCTTCACATAGCCCCCCGGCTTGCCGGGGGATCTTCGACTCGCTATGTTCAGCCTTTTTTCCTTGTCCCACTACAACATGTCCCGGCTTTACCAGGGACAGGTCCCGGTTTTACCAGGGACAGGTCCCGGTTTTACCAGGGACAGGTCCCGGTTTTACCAGGGA
>CAYVAP010000381.1:0-3245 GCA_964449365.1 uncultured Bacteroidia bacterium | reverse complement strand
CAGGCCTGCGTTTAAATTGGTCAATTTATTTGCTCTGCAAGCACTAGCTGGGCAGATGCGTTTGGCGGATTTTTTGGGCCATGCAGCTGCCTTCTGGATGTGCCAGAAAGGGCGTGCGCCAATTTATCCTTGAAAATCCGGACCGAGAGTCCCATTTTTCAAGGATAATTCCGAGCTTGCAGAAAAATGTGCCATGCAGCAGCTTGCCCGCCCTCGCGACTACGCCCAAGTCCAGCAGTTGATGGAGGTCTTTCCCGTTACGGCCATCTTGGGGCCGCGACAGGCCGGGAAGACCACCCTGGCTCGCACCTTTGCGCCCGACCACGTCTTCGACCTGGAAAACCCCCGCGACCTGGCCCGCCTGGAGCAGCCTCAGTTGGCGCTGGAAAACCTGCAAGGCTTGATCATGATCGACGAAATTCAGCGCAAGCCAGACTTGTTTCCGTTGTTGCGCTATCTGGTCGATCAGCAGCCTGCGCAGCGCTACCTGATTCTGGGCAGCGCCTCGGCCAACTTGCGACAGCAAAGCGGTGAATCGTTGGCTGGGCGCATCGGCTACCACTTTCTCACGGGGCTGAACCTGGCCGAGGTAGGGGAAGGACAGTGGCAGTCGCTCTGGTTGCGGGGCGGTTTTCCCCGCGCTTACCTGGCCCCAAGCGAAGCCGCGAGCATTTTGTGGCGCGACAATTTCATCTCCACTTTTCTGGAGCGCGACCTCGCATTGCTGGGCATGCAGATTCCGGCGGCGACCATGTATCGCTTTTGGGTGATGCTGAGTCACTATCACGGACAAGTGCTCAACTATCAAGAGCTAGCCCGCTCGTTTGGCGTGGCCGCCAAGACCGTCAAGCGGTACATTTCCCTGCTGGAGGATACGTTCATGGTGCGGCTCCTCACGCCCTGGCACGCCAACGTGAGCAAGCGCCTGGTCAAAAGCCCTAAGCTGTACGTGCGTGATTCGGGCCTCTTTCACCGCTTGCAGGCCATTGGTACGCTAGCTGAGCTACAACGGCACCCCAAGCTCGGCGCTTCATGGGAAGGATTTGCGCTGGAAGAGGTGGTGGCGCATCTGGGGAAGCGCGACAGCGAAGTGTTTTTTTATGCAGCGCACAGCGGCGTGGAGGTGGATTTGTACTGGCAAGCCCGAGGGCAGCGCTTTGCGGCCGAATTCAAATACCAGGATGCGCCGCGCAGCAGCAAGTCCATGCACCAGGCCATCCAAGACCTCGACCTGGATCACCTGTGGGTGATCTATCCTGGTGAACAAATGTATGCCCTGACCGAACAAATCACGGTACTGCCCTTGTCTGCGCTGGGGCAGATGGTGGGTGCTACCTGAGCCTCGGTTGACCTACCAGAGTGGGCTTCACCAACGCAGCTCCGCATTCTGCCCCTGTAGCTGGGCCAGGTGATCTTCCACCTGAAAGTCCTCGGCGCGAAACCGCTCGTCGCGCGAGCGGGCGTGCTGCTGCCGCTCCATGCTACGGACGAAGCGCCGCACACTGTCCGCCGTGTCGAGGATCAGACCCGGCACCGGGACACTTTTCCCCTGCGCGTCCTTGGCCACCATGGTGAAGTAGGACGAATTGCAATGCTTGACCCCGCCGGTTTGGATGTGTTCCGACTCCACCCGCAGGCCCACCACCATGGAGGTACGCCCGGTGTAGTTGACCGAGGCCTTGAGGGTGAGCAATTCGCCCACCTCGATGGGGTTGAGAAAATCGACCTTGTTGACCGAAGCGGTCACGCAGTAGTGCCCCGAGTGTTTGGAGGCACAGGCAAAGGCGATCTGGTCCATTAGATTGAGGATGTAACCGCCGTGGATCTTGCCGCTGAAGTTCGAATAAGAGGGCAGCATGAGCTGCGACATGATGATCTGCGAGTGGGAGATGGAGCGATAGCGCATGGGCGGAAAATCAAGCGATGGAGCAGAAAGATAGGGCGTTTGGGGATGCTATGCCAGTTCGGCGGGCAAAAACTTGTCCGCTTGAAGCCCATCGAAATGTCTCGCGGGGGGTGTGGAGGGTCCAATCCTAATTAGGCGTGTACGAAACTTTAAAATTCGGTCCCTGAGCCCAGTCGAAGGGCCGAATTTTAAAGTAAGGAAGCCGCTTTAGGCCGTTTAAGGCCCCCTTCGACATAGTTCGACTAGCTCACCACAGGAGCTCAGGGGCCGGATTTCTATAGGAAAAGCGAAGTTTCGTACACGCCTAAATCCTAATGCGTAATTGGGAGGGCTACCTGACGGAGGGACTGGGGAGACAGTCTCTGCCCAAACCCGCTGCAACCCTGCTCAAGCCATTCGGCTCCGCAACAGCGCCTCCACCTGCGCCGCAGCGCTCTCCATGGCCCCATGCACCGTTTGATGGTGGCCCAGGGTGTTCATCGCCTCGCCAGCGAAAAAAAGCCGCCCCGCCACCGGCTGCGCGGCTACCTTGCGCGCATTGCCGATGCCGACCTTGCTGTAGGAGTAGCCGCCCCGGATGTAGGGCTGCGCCGTCCAGTCGATCACGTGCGCGGCCAGAAAGGTGGCGCTGGCTTGGCCATTGTACATGCCGTCCAGCTCGGTCAGGAGGGCTTGCGCGATGGCCTGCTCGCTGCCCAGCTTGGCCAGGGCCTCCGCCTGATGTCCCATCAGGAAGGCCATCAGCACGTGGTCTTGGCCCTTTTTGCCGATGCGCTCGTCGGCGTAGGCCGCGCACACCCGGCCCCCAGCGATGTTTTCGTGGAAAAAGCGCTCACTGAACTTCAGAAAGACCTTCATGGCCGGGTCCATGCCGATGCGCTGGAAGGCCTCGGTCTGCGCCGCTGGCAGCGGTGGCACGAACGCGATGTCGTCGTCCTGCAGGACCGTGATCGGCACGGTGATGATCACCTGATCGGCCTGGTGTACCTGACCTGAACGATCGGTGAGCTGCACTTGCTCCCCCCGGTAATCGACTCGCACGATGGGCGTGTCGAGCAAGATGGCGTCGCGCACCGGCGCCGCGATGCAGGTGTCGATCAGGTCGAAGTAGGTCTGCCGGAACTTGTAGTCTTTGTTGCCCGAACGCCAGTTTTCGAACTCGACGGCATTCCACTTCACGGACAGATTCGTCGCATCTGCGCCCAGATCGCCGGCCAGCATCTCCACCAGGTAGCGGTATTCCGGCCCGAAGCCCTGCTGGGTGGCATAATCCAGGTAGGACCAGTCAGGCGCATCGGGCTGCTCCTCCAACGCGTCTTCCAGGTCGCGGGGCAACTCT
>CAYVAP010000380.1:0-5323 GCA_964449365.1 uncultured Bacteroidia bacterium | reverse complement strand
CACTAAGGGTATAAGGTGCTCAGGCACAGCGTTTACCTACCGTTCATATTGGCTCACTTAGTGGCTGCACCAAGCGGCTATATTTACTTTCGACGAAGACACCTCATGCATCATCAGCTATCCCTTTATCTTTGCCTTTGGCTCGGGTCGATCTGGTTGGCAGGCTGCCAACCCACCCCCATCTCTCGGGAGTATCCGCAGCGCTTGAGCGGTGCCACCGTGGAGATTATCGAGACGGAGCAGGGCTACCAGTTGTACCGACACGGCAGGCCGTTTTTGGTGCGCGGCGCGGCAGGTCATGGCTTTTTGCCTGAACTCAAGGCCCGCGGGGGCAACAGCATCCGCACCTGGGGACCAGATAGCTTGCAGCAGTATCTCGACGAGGCAGACTCATTGGGCCTGACAGTCATGGCTGGGCTTTGGGCCACACCCGGGCGGCAAGGCATGGACTACACCGATGAGGCTGCGGTGGCCGCTCAGCGTGAGCGCTTGCGTACCCTGGTGCGACGCTACAAGGACCATCCGGCACTGCTCATGTGGAACATCGGTAATGAAATGGACCTTTTTTACGATCATGATTCCCTTTACTACGCCATCGATGATCTGGCCCGCATGATCCATGAGGAGGATCCCAATCATCCTGTCACCATATCCGTGGGATGTCACCCCGACTGGGTGAGCAAAATCGCCAAACACTGCCCGCAGGTCGATGTGCTTTCGGTAAACGTCTTCGCCGCTCTCGACGAGGTGCCTGCCCGCTTGAGCGATCCGGAGTATGGATGGACGGGCCCCTACTTGATCACGGAGTGGTCGCACGTGGGCTTTTGGGAGGTGGCCATGACCGACTGGGATGCCCCCAATGAGCCTGCTAGCGAAGCCAAAGTCGCCGAGAACATCGACAGCTACCAGGCCAGTGTGATGACTGATACTACCCGCTGTCTGGGCAGCTATGTGTTTTACTGGGGGCACAAGCAAGAGCGCACCCACACTTGGTACAGCATGTTTACCGAACATGGCGAGCCCACCGCTCGGGTAGATGCGGTGGAGTATCTGTGGCGGGGCAAATGGCCTGCTGATCGGGCCCCAAAAGTCGAAGGCCTGCGCCTATGGAAGCAGACTCAAGCAGACCAAGCCTGCTACCTGGCTGTCAATCAGACCTATCGGGCCGAAGCCTTCGCCGAAGACCCCGAGGGGCAAGCGCTGCACTATCGCTGGGAGGTGATGCCGGAGGGCAATTATCGATCGACCTTTGGCGGCGATCAGGAGCTACGCCCTGATCCGATGCCTGAGTTGATCCTCAGCCAATCGGGCGCCAAGGTAACCTTTCAAGCCCCCCAAACGCCAGGGGCATATCGCTTGTTTTTGACCGTGCTTGACTCTGCTGGGCACGCTGGCACCGCCAACCTGAGCTTCTTCGCCGCTGAGACTTCCTTTCCCTAACGGGGATACGACATCGTTCCTTTTGGGCTGGATATGATCGACAGAAAACGATTTATCACCTATCTTCGTACGGATTAGGGAAAGTAGATCGTTATTGATCTGATACCTGATGTGCATCCAATGACTTATCTTATGAAAAGCCCCGCTCTTATCCCACCACGCACAGGCATTTTTCGCCTGATCTATCTGTCCATTCTCAGCTTTTTCTGCCTGGCTAGTAGCCATCTTGCGGCTCAGCCAGCCTACTACCACCTGATTGCTGGCAGCTTTGATGAGTTTTCAGCGGCCAGCGAGATGGTCTCCACCCTCAAGGCCAAAGGGAAAGACCCTGTCTTGCTCTTTCCCGGAGAAAGCAGCGAGCGCTACCGGGTATCGGCCTTCCAATCGCTCAACCGGGCCGAAGTCGCGGCTTATCATAAAGACCTTAAGCGCCAAGGAGAGGGTAAAACCTACTGGATTTTGTCCCTCAGCCCGCAAGCCAACCGCGTGGATCCTGCCAACCTGCGTACCAGCAGTCAGCCCCTCCCCACCGATGGCACTGGCAACATTTACCACCTGATCGTGGGGAGCTTCGATGATTTTGATGCGGCAGATCGGTCAGTGACCGCGCTGGAAGAGCAAGGTTATGAGCCCTATGTGCTCATGCCCGGTGGACAAGTCGACCCCTACCGCGTGTCGGTGTATCGCAGCATGGACCGCGAAGAAATCGAAGCCTACGGCAGCCTGCTCCGCAAGCGCGGCAAGCAAAATGGCTGGATTTACGAAGAAGAGCCAGGCACCACCACCACCTTCAATCAGCCCATGGCCTCCGACAACGCTCGACTTACCACCGGTACGGAGCTGCGCGCTTCCTCCGCCAACAACCAGACCTACCATCTCATCGCAGGTAGTTTTGAGCGCTTCGATCAGGCCAGCAAGTTTGCCGACCTCATGCGCAACCAAGGCTATAACCCCTTCATCATGTTCCCAGAGATGAGCGATGGTAAGACGTTTCGTGTATCAGTATATCAATCTACCCAGCGCAATCGTGTAGAGGCTTTCAAGCAAAATCTGGCTCAGCAAGGCACCAAAGGCTGGATCCTGGCCCAGTGATTGTGGCTTCAACTAGCGCAAACGCCCCGCTTGGCTGAAGCCAAGCGGGGCGTTTGATGATGAGCAGCTACCTCAACGCAACTCGATGGGAAGCTCGATCATACGCCCTTGCTCGATGCGCAATAGGTTGCGATCTGGGGTAGCCTCGACCCCGGTGCTGCCCCTCGGCTCGACAAAGAGCCAGTAGGTACCATCGCGCAGATGCTCGAAAGAAAATCCCTCGTGCAAAGACTGAGTGCTGTGAAAGCGAGAGGTATCATCTGGGCCATAAAGCGAAACCTGAAACAAGCTAGCCACCGCTTGGGCTGGCCCGATAGCTTGACCGTGAATGCTGCCTGGGTGGGCGGAAGCAACCAACGGGGTGGTATGTAAGCTCGTATCGACCCCCTGAGCAGCAGAGCGGGTAAAAATCCACTCGTGCTGAGTTTCCTGAGGGCCAGCCATGCTCATGATCGTGGCATAAGCCTCTACGGTGAGATACTCATCGACTGGCCTGAGCAGCAAATCAATCTGGCCGTTGGGCGCAAACAGCGACACTTCGATTGGCTCGATTCTCCCGCCATGGCTGGCCTCTGAGACTTGTGAGGTACGCCGCACCATGCTAGTCCCCCAATCGATGGGGTGCCCGTCGAGCATACCCTGGGCCGAAATTTGCCAGCCGAGAGAAGTAGCCTCGATGTGCAGTTCTTTGATCAGTGGCGCATCGCAGATCCAGCGACCTTGTATGGGGACGAGTTCAGGTGGCTTGCTCCAGGCAGATATGACGAGCAGCCAACAGCAAATCAAGAGCGGGGGGAAGTAAGGTAAATGAAACATAAGGCGAATCAAAAGGGGGCAAGTTTGCTTCTAAAACAATTCCCGTTCCAAAACCATTACGGCTTGTTTGAATGTTAGCCATCCGGGAAATTGGTCAGCGTTTGGGAAACTCCTGCCGTTCGAACCCAGGAACCACTACGGTTCGAAAGGCCAAATCGTAGGAAAAAAATAGCCTAAGAGGCTGTTTGGATTTCTCCTTTACGGCCTAAACTTACCCTCTTGGAACCTGAGTGCGTCAATTTTCCTCGGAACATTTCGATATTCCTCTCAACTCAAAGCTAGGGCCCCTACCCCAGCTTTTCCTACTCAGACTCACAAATAGCCCCCTCAATCCCATTTATTCGTATAAATTCTGCATTTGTCCTCGAAACACCAAAACCCAAACAGCCTCTAAGCGTTGGGCAAGTCGCCAGAAGTGTTCCCGAATGAGCAGAGCGAATGCCTCATCAAAAATATTACGTATTCTGAGCATCTCGGTGAACCAATTCGTGGCCTACGGAGCAGCCATGATGGCAAGGTCGCTGTAAAAATTGATTAGATTTTCTGAAAAAATTTTATTACATGCGAAAACATAGCCAGGAGGTGTTTGAGCGAGTGGCCAAGGAGGTATCTGATCTCCCTGCTCGATCATCCATGCTGGTGGCATGCAGTGGAGGACCAGATTCGGTGTTTTTGGCCTACGCGATGCATGAGCTGGGGTTTGCCATCGCCTTGGCTCATGTCAATTACGGCCTCAGAGGCAGCGCCTCAGACGCAGATGAAGCCCTGGTCAAAGACTACGCCCAGCGATGGAAGATCCCCTGCCATGTTTTAGCTGCGCCATCGGTGCCAGCCTCCCATTCGATCCAGGACTTTGCCCGGCAGCAGCGCTACGCCTTTTTTGAGCAACTGATGGACCAGCAAGGCTACACTTGCTGCGCCACCGCTCATCATCGAGACGATCAGGTAGAAACCCGACTGCTCTCGCTGCTGCGCAGCCGCAAACCTCACCTTTGGCGCGGCATTCCGGCCCGCCGACAGCGCTATTTGCGCCCCCTACTTTCGCTGGGTAAACCCGAGATCCTCGCGGTCCTGGATCATCAACAGCTACCCTACCGCCACGATACGAGCAACGAAGAGACCTACTACCTACGCAACCGGGTGCGCCATCGGGTGCTGCCTGCCTTACGCGAGATTCATCCCCAAGCAGAGGCGCATCTGCTGCGCCGAGGCGATTGGTACGACCTGCAGTATCAATGGCTACGACAGCAAATGACTCGCTACCTTCCTGCCGAAGGCAAAATGCACATCGATTGGCGAGCTTTCGTGCAGGAGCAGGGTGAAAAGTTTTTGCCCTTGTTGGTGGCTGAAGTACTCGACGCCTGGGGCCTACAGGGGGCAGAGCGCGATGATGCCCTGCGCTTGATCGACAGTCTGCCGGGGGCCTATCGAGATTTGCCGCAGGGGCGGCTGCAGAGAGATCGACATGGCCTAGAGCTACTTCCTCGCTACGGGCCAATGGTGCAGGTGGAGGTGGCGCGATTCGAAGGTAAACGGCAGCACCGCATCGGCGAGCGAAAGGTCGAGCTGACCCTACCTGCCCCCGCGCCCGAGCGCTTTGGCGATCCGAACGTACTGTATCTCGACGCTGACCGGATCCAGTTTCCGCTAATGCTTCGGGCCTGGCAGAAGGGCGACCGCATGAGGCCTCTAGGCATGCAAGGGCACAAAAAGCTCAGCGACATCTTCATCGACGCCAAATACGACCCGTTGGCTCGGCAGCAAGCCATCGTCTTGGTGGATCAGCAAGGCATCGTAGGATTGTCGGATTACCGAGTGGCTGAGCGGGTAAAGCTGCGGTCCAGTACCAAAGTGGTGCTGCGGGTCAAAATTGACCCTGCAAAGAGCGCAGAGTCGCCCCCTCCCTCGTAACTTTCGTAGCCAGATCGTATCTTTGCCTATGCGACAATTACCCATTGGCCTCTCTGACTTTGCC
>CAYVAP010000379.1:0-5332 GCA_964449365.1 uncultured Bacteroidia bacterium | reverse complement strand
GCAGAGATGCGGAAAAAGATGCAGCGATCACCCATCATTCGGGAGTTGACAGAGCGCTGGGGTTGCTCCTATCCCCTTTTCATTTCTAACAAAAACGCCAACACCCCCACAGCCTCTGTATCCTCTCCCAGCGGAAAACGATCTTGCCCTGCGTAGATCACCAACTTGCGCGTGGCCTGTAGGTCAGCCGCGGCGCGGTGAAAGCCGACGCTGACTTTGGGGGCTACGCTGCGTTTGATTTCGATGGCCCAACGCTCCTGTACTCCTTTTTCCAGCACCAGATCCACTTCCGTCTGGCTAGCGGTGCGGTAGTAGCTGGCTTGCCATTGGTCAGGTAGGCCGCGCAGGATGTGCTCAACTACCAGCCCTTCCCAGGATGCGCCTAAGACAGGGTGCCCTTGCAGATCCTCGAACGTGGCGATAGAGAGCAGGCGATGCAGCAAGCCGCTGTCGCGCAGGTAGACTTTGGGGGATTTGACCAGTCGCTTTTTGACGTTCCCTGACCAAGCGGGTAGTTGGCGCACCATGTACAGGTTGGTCAGTACGTCGAGGTAGTTGCGGATGGTGGTATGAGAAACTTCCAGGCTTTTGCCGAGCGCCGAAAAGTTGAGCTGCTGCCCGTGCAGGTGGGAGAGCATGGTCCAAAAGCGGCGCATGCGGCTGCTAGCCACCTTTACGCCTAGCTGGGGAATGTCGCGCTCGACATAGGTGGCAATAAAGTCAGAACGCCAACGCCAGCTTTCTTCGTCGTCTGGGGCAAGATAGCTGAGCGGAAATCCCCCGCGCAGCCAGAGCCGATCCAGCGAAAATTTTCCGCCTTCTGCGGCTAGCAGCTCTGGAGCCGAAAAGGGCGTCAGTTCCAGGTAGCGAATGCGCCCGGCTAGGCTTTCGGAAGACTGTTGTAGCAAATCGCGCGAGGCTGAGCCTAGCAGCAGGAACTGCGCATTGGGCTCTCCTGCCCGTTTGCGCTGGTCTACCAGTCCGCGTAGCACCCGGAATAGCTCCGGACGCCGCTGCACCTCATCGATGATCAACAGTTTGCCCTCCAGGCTGCGCAGGTAGCTTTCGGCGTCGGTCAATTTGGCCAGATCGCTGTCCAGTTCCAGGTCGAGATAGATCACGGGCTTTTGTACGTGGGCCTCCACCATTTCCAGGGCCAGGGTCGTTTTGCCCACCTGCCGGGGGCCTAGCAGGGCCACCACTGGCATATGTCGCAGGGCGTTGAGCAGGTCGGCGGAGAGTTGTTGCTCGATCATGTCTGCAAATTGAAAGTATGGCTTTCAATTTGCAATATTTATTGTAAAAATATTGCAAACTGAAAGTTCAACCTTCAGCCATCATCTCTATCCTCGCGTCTGATGTCTAACTACCCGCAGTCTGACGTCTGTTTCCTCTGATCTATTCGCCCGCTCACCCACCCCGTAATTCCAGCACCTCTCTGGCTCTCAGGCGCTCGAAGTCGCGCAGGTTGGCCGTGTAGAGCGCCTTGGCCTCCGCTTTGATGGCAGCTTGCAGGTGCAAGGCGTCGTAGATCACGCCGCTGATCAGGTTGCGCTCGGCACAGCGGGCGAGGGCCGCCTGGTAGTCGGCTTCGGTGAGGGGGATGGTCTGTAAACGGCCTTACCTATATGAGGGGAAAACCAGCTTACCTCTGAGGCCTCATTCTTTAGCGAATGATCTCCCTTTTATTGGTCTTTTACAAACATATGAGGACAAAAAAAGACGCAGAGAAGAGATTTTACTTTGCGGGCTCCGCGCGCTCCGCGAGATGCTTTTCAGGTCTTTCGCGGGGGGCGCAAAGACGCGGAGGCCATGCGGTGGATTGGCTCGCAGAGGACAAAGAAAGGCGCAGAGAAGAGATTTTACTTTGCGGGCTCCGCGCGCTCCGCGAGATACTTTTCAGGTCTTTCGCGGGGGGCGCAAAGACGCGGAGGCCATGCGGTGGATTGGCTCGCAGCGGGCAAAAAAATCGCTGAATCTCCCCAAATCGTGTATATTCATGGTTGCGGCGCATACCACCGCCGACTCATCCCTATGTCCCCTTCCCTCACTAAATCTCAAGTCCACCGGGCCTGCCTGGCCCTGATTCGCAGCAAAATCGCCGCCCTGGATATTCGCATCCAGGAGGCCCAGGAAGCAGCTACCGAGGACACCAAGAGCAGCGCCGGCGACAAGTACGAAACCTCCCGCGAGATGATCCAGCAGGAGATCGACAAGGCCACCGCTCAGGTAGCTACCTTTGCCCAGATGGAAGAGTGGCTCCGCCGGGTAGAACCCAGCCAAAAGCGACGCACCATTGCCTTTGGCAGCCTGGTACGCAGCAACGAGGGCTGGTACTACTTTACGGTATCGCTGGGTAAAGTGTCGGTGGAGGGGCAAACGGTGTATGCCCTTTCGATGGCCTCGCCCCTGGGGCAGGCCCTGGCAGACAAGACTACCGGGGAAACGGTATCTTTCCGGGGGCGCGAGGTGCGCATCGAGGAGGTGCTGTGAGGTGCACGCCGGGCTAGGGTTGCCACGGATCACACGCCAAAAACGCACAGGTATGCCGGTTTTCTTCTGCTCTGCATTTTGCCTACCCACTGCGTGCAACTCATCAGGCGGCTACAGGGTTCGCCTCGCTACTTCTCGTAGGCTTCTTCGATCACCACCTTCATCTGCTCAATGTCCACCGCAGATAATTCCCCCAGCGGCTCGGTGATGCGCTGCTGGTCGATGGTGCGGATCAGGAATCACATGCTTTGAACAGGACCAGTTCGTGACATTTTACCCTGATATCGAAGAGGTGGCCCTATTTTCCCTCGTCGGCTTTCTCTGCTACTCCCCCACCTGCGCCAATACCTTCTGAAACAGCTTTTCGTTGATCCAAAAGCCTTTTTGCCTAAGCTGCTCCATCAAGGGTTTTATCTGGGTAGTGAGGCCTCGCTGCTTGGCTTGTACTAGTAAGCCCAAAGTGCCTACTATGGCAATTCCTTTCTTACGGGCCTCTGCCCGTCCCAGCGACTCGTCGATAACCAAATAAGTCGGAGCCAACTCCTCAGCCAATACAATCGCTTCCGCTTCTCCAGGATCTAATCTCGCTCTTAAAGCCTGAACGGCTGCTGTATCCCGGGGGGAGACGATTTGTAAAAAGGTGGCTTGCACCAACGGCGCTAAATCCACTTGAAAGCTAGCCAGTTGGGTTAACTCTGCGTGTACCGCTGGAGGCATAACCACTTCGTCGAATAGAACCCCTAACCAATCAAAATGACCAAGGTGTAAAAAGTTGCTCAACGCAGAGGTATCGCTTACTACCACTCTCATAATCCGAGCGTGTCCATGTCCTCCTCAAATTCAGCTACGCCGTAATTGATCGGAATCTGGCGCTTGCCCATTTCTTTCTGAAAAGCAAAGCGAGAAATACCCGCCCACTCGGCGGCTTTACCCAGGGAGAGGCTGCGCCGCTGATAAAAAAGCAGGGCAATTTCCAGACGTAGATCTGATTCAGACAAACCGGACTCGGTGAGAAGATGGTCTGGAATATTTAGATGCATAATCGCTTACTTTTGGGGGTACGGTTTCTTTCTCATACGAGAGCTTCACCATAACAATGACCTATCAGCAGCACAGATAGGGGCTGCGGAAAAATAATATAGGAAGAAAAAAGCAACGTGATGGCGACATACGGATGCCCTTGCGTTTCTGCAGACTGTTTGATTGTCCTTGGCTTCGAACAGGGCAGAGCTTCAGGGCTGTCGTGGGCCTCCACCATCTCCAGGGCCAGGGTCGTTTTGCCCACCTGTCGGGGGCCTAGCAGGGCCACCACTGGCATATGTTGCAGGGCGTTGAGCAGGTCGGCGGAGAGTTGTCGCTCGATCATGTTTACAAATTGAAAGTATGGTTTTCAATTTGCAATATTTATCGTAAAAATATTGCAAACTGAAAGTTCAACCTTCGGCTATCATCTCTATCCTCGCGTCTGATGTCTAACTACCCGCAGTCTGACGTCTGTTTCCTCTGATCTATTCGCCCGCTCACCCACCCCGTAATTCCAGCACCTCTCTGGCTCTCAGGCGCTCGAAGTCGCGCAGGTTGGCCGTGTAGAGCGCCTTGGCCTCCGCTTTGATGGCAGCTTGCAGGTGCAAGGCGTCGTAGATCACGCCGCTGATCAGGTTGCGCTCGGCGCAGCGGGCGAGGGCGGCCTGGTAGTCGGCTTCGGTGAGGGGGATGAAAGTGAAAATGGCCCCCAAACGATCCTGGATGGCCTGTCGCGCTTCGGTAGGTAAAATATTTAGGTCGTGAGGAAGCTTGGTGAGGTTGGTGTACAATTCCGCTGAGGTATGGGTGGCGGTCAACAGGTGATGGGCATCGGCGTAGGCCGTCTCCAAAAGTGCCAAGCACTCCCGGTGGCGAGGGTGCCCCGCTACCATCGCTGGTAGCAAAATGGAGGTGCCTAAATAAATGGTCATCGCCAACCCATGGTTTTGCGGTCCCGTTCCTCGCGGTCCTGCTTGATTTGCGCCACCACATCCCAGTCGGCGGTCCTCCCTTCAGGATGATGAAAAACCGGAAAGCCGCTGGGGGTTTCCACATAGGTTAAATGTGCAGTCGAAACCGGACCAATCTCCAGCCCAGTTCCGTCTTCGCTCAACCGCAGTTCCAGCGGCTGTTCCAACTGAATGCCCAACTGCTCGCGGATGCGCTTGGGGATCAGGATGCGACCGTATTTGTCGATGGTTACTTGCATGGCGATGGTTTTTGCCAATGATACGGATTTTTTGGCAAAAGTGACGCGCCCCTGGCGAGACTGCTTCCACGTTCCGCCGCGTTCTTCCCGCGCCCCCGCATGAATCCGATAAAAGCCCCCCCCGCAAGACATTTTTCCAGGCTTTCACCAAGGACGCCAAGGAATATAAACAAGGTGCGCGCAACCCTGCCCCCTACTTCATCAACATCACCTCCACCCCGTCCCAATCCTCAGGGACGCCCTGCTGCAGGTACTGCTGCGCCAGGGTCACATAATGACGGGTGGGCGCATCGCCGGGCAGGCCCTGCCACACCGACTCCCAGGCCCGCAGGGCCCGCGCGAAGTCGCCCTGCCAGTAGGCCTGCAAGCCCGCCTCGAACTCCGCCGCGATGGCTCCCTTAGCGTCGCGCGGCTGCGGCGCATCGCCGTCGTAGCACTCGTATATCCGCAGCGGCTGCTGCCGCCCCTTGACCAGCACGTTACCCAGCAGCCGCACGCCAAAGTCAGGCGCTGCTTCTCTGTTTTCTTCACCCTTTCTGGGGCCCTGTTGTTCTCTGACCCGCTGCCAGGTCGCCTCACTCAGCAGCAGGTTCACGCCGTAGTGCT
>CAYVAP010000378.1:0-5353 GCA_964449365.1 uncultured Bacteroidia bacterium | reverse complement strand
TTCCTAAGTAACGCGAAAAGAATAACTTCCTAAATTCGGTTAGAGATTCTGTTCCAGATCGAGGAGGGATAGTGAGATCGTAAGATCCTGAGATGGTGAGACCTTGAGAGGCACCGTCTCCTGATCCTAAACTCTCAAAATCTCAATCTCTCAACCTCTCAACCTCTCGGCCTCTCAACCTCTCATTTCCAGGCGAAGCAGGCCAACTTATTTTTTGATCGTTACTGATCTTGTGCAAAACCTATCCGCGTGTCTGAGCTTTCCTCTTGGTTGAATCATCTGCCCTTCGAGACAGAGCTTAAGCATCTGCTGGCTGAGCAGGCGCAGTTGGTAACGCTAGCTTCTGGCGAGGTGCTGCTACGCGACGGTAGCTTCGTATCGGCGGTGCCCATCGTGCTACGAGGATTGGTGAAGGTGTTGCGCTACGAAGCCGACCGTGAGTTGCTTCTCTATTACATTCGCCCTGGCGAGAGCTGCATCATGTCATTTTCAGCGGCCTTGCAAGCCCAGCCTAGTCAGGTGCTCGCAACTGCCGAAACTGATACCGAGTTATTGCTGTTGCCTGTGGAAAAACTCTCCGATTGGCATCGGCAGTACCCGCGCTTGCAGCAGTATTTTATTCATCTCTACAGCCAACGCTATCAAGGTCTGATCCACACCATCGATCAGTTGGCTTTCCAAAAGCTCGACGAGCGCCTGCTGTACCATCTACGCCAAAAGCAGCAACTCTGCGGAGAGTCCCGCCTGTCATTGACCCATCAGCAGATCGCTAATGACTTGGGCACCACCCGCGAGGTGATCTCCCGGGTGCTGAAAAAGCTGGAGCGTGAAGGACTGGTGCAATTGGGGCGACACGAAATTTGGCTTCTGTGATCAAAGTCACATCTTCTCCCGGGGCGGGGCCGCATCTTTGCATCAGTCATTTGATGCCATTTTCACCCTTAACTCCATTGAAGATGAAAAAGAACATGGGTAATCTCGATCGTATCGTTCGCACCTTGTTAGTCGTGCTGGTAGCGGTACTATACGCCACCAATGTAATCGGTGGTACGCTGGCCCTGATCCTGGGGATCTTGGCGGTCGTTTTTCTAGGCACCAGCCTGCTGAGCTTTTGCCCCCTGTATACGTTGTTTGGGATCAGCACCTGCCCGGTCAAGCCTGGCCAAGGTCAATAGTCCTTCCTTTTACGCGATGCGCTACTTCTTCCGCGTAATGGCGTAGTGCATCAGCTCTTGCAAGGCGTCGCGTGTGTCGGATTCGGGGAACTGCATCAGTAGTTCTTCGGCTCCGCGCACGTAGTCGTGCATTACCTGGGTGGCGTAGTCGATGCCACCGTTGGCACTGACGTAGTCGATGAGGTACTGCACCCGGTTGTGGTCGGTGTTGTGGTTGCGCACGGTGTTGATGAGCTTGCGGCGCTCGGCCCAGCTAGCTTGGTTGAGGACGTGAATCAGCGGTAGGGTGAGCTTGCGCTCCTTGATGTCGATGGCTCGGGGCTTGCCCACGTCATCGGTGCCGTAGTCGAAGAGGTCGTCTTTGATCTGAAAGGCGATACCCAGCTTTTCGCCGAAGAGGCGCATGCGCTCGATGGCCTCGGTGTCGTCGGTAGCGCTAGCCGCGCCGGTTTCGCAGCAGGAGGCGAAGAGGGAAGCCGTTTTCTGGCGAATGATTTCGAGGTACACCGCCTCGTCGATGTTGAGCTTGCGGGCTTTTTCCATCTGCAACAATTCGCCTTCGCTCATCACCTTGACCGCCTTGGAGGTAATCTTCAGCAATTGGTAGTCGTCGTGCTCCAGGGCCATGAGCAACCCTCGGGAAAGCAGAAAGTCGCCTACCAGCACGGCAATCTTGTTTTTCCACAAGGCATTGATAGAGAAGAAGCCGCGTCGCTCCTCGGAGTCATCTACCACATCGTCGTGCACCAAGGTCGCGGTGTGCAGCAGCTCCACCAGAGCGGCCCCTCGATAGGTAGAGGGCGTGATTCCCCCACAGATCCCTGCGCTGAAGAGCACCAGCATAGGCCGCATCTGCTTGCCTTTGCGTTTGAGCAAGTAGCGGGTGATGCGATCTAGCAGAGCGACTTCAGTGCGCATGGCCGAGCGAAAGTATCGCTCGAAGTAGGCCAGTTCCTTGGCGATTGGAGTCTGAATGGTCTTGAGGGCATTGCTCATAACGGCCACAAAGCTACTGTTTTTATGACTAACATGGGGCCGAGGTACAAAGTTGGGATCGCTGACCAATGAAGACCGCTGCCACGCATGACGCGGCAGCGGAAGGGATACGTCACCTACATGAACGGCCAGGGGTATCAGAGAGATCAGGTAGGCTGTTCAGCTTGGCCGGAAATGCTTCCTGCGGTTTTTGAACAGCGCAACTGGCATCATGCAAACATGAGAAATCGCTCTCTTCACCCCTCACAAGGCTTTTGAGCTCACCCCTCATCCACAGCTACCGATTGAGGGAAGAGATCTCTCTTTACCTGGGTGCAGGCCCATTTCATTCGCGCGTCGCGTGGCGTTTGGCTGGCGCGCAAAGGGAGTCGCTTTTACCCCTGCGCGCCACCCTCTGAGTCTCTCGCAGAGAACGCCGAGACGCGAAACGAATGACGAGTGCCTTCGCATTCGAAATTCGTAATCAGGAATTCGTAATTAAAAGCAAAGATAGCCGCTTAGGCGGCCACTGAGTGAGTCAAGAGGAACGGGGGCTGACCAAAGTGCCTGACCACCTTATACCCTTATTCCCCTACACCTCCGACCGTTCACATAGGTGAGTGCTTCTGACCAATGTTTTACGCGAATTTCGAATGGTTAATTACTTGATTCCGAAGGCACTAGCTAGCCACCTTGGCGGCCTTTACTTCTTCGATCAGGCGAGGCACCACGTCGAAGAGGTCGCCCACGATGCCGTAGTCGGCGATTTTGAAGAAGGGCGCTTCGGCATCTTTGTTGATAACCACGATGTTTTTCGAGGAAGAAACCCCCGCCAGGTGCTGAATTGCACCCGAGATACCGATGGCGATGTAGAGGTTGGGCGCAATCTGAATGCCGGTTTGGCCCACGTGCTCATGGTGCGGACGCCACTCCATGTCGGACACGGGCTTGGAGCAGGCAGTAGCGGCATGGAGCAGCTCAGCCAGCTCCTCAATCATGGGCCAGTTTTCGGGGCCTTTGAGGCCACGACCAGCAGAGACTACATTTTCTGCTTCGGTCAGGTTGATGCCGTCAGAAGCCTTGATGATCTCCTTGGCGATGGCTCCGATCTGCTGCTCGCTGGGGGTAAAATTCAGCGGTTCGATGTTGATCTCGGTGGGGTTTTCTTCCACCTTGTAGCCATTGTGCTTGACGGTGATCACCAGCTTGTCGCGGGTGGCCTGTACTTCTTGCATTCCTTTGCCAGAGTAAGACATCCGCTGAGCGTCGAAGTGGTTGGCAGGATCGACCAGGCTCATCATGCTGGGCATGGGCGAGGCATCGAGCTTCACTGCTATCCGGGGCGCAATAGCGCGGCCGTTGTAGTTCTCGTGTAGAATCACAGCTGTGGCGTCGATCGCCTTGGCGGCGGTGGTCACAGCTGCGGCATAGGCCGAGTTGACGAAGGAATCAAGCTTGGGGTCGGATACCTTGTGGACCTTGCTCACGCCATACTGACCGAGCTTTTGGAGCTCCTCGTCGTCGACCTGCCCTACCGAAACGGCTTGCAGGTCGGTGCCCATCTTTTGGGCTAGGTCATAAGCATAGGTAGCCGCTTCGAAAACGGCTTTCTTGAAGGTTCCTTCCGAGTTTTCTGCGAAAAGGAGTATAGACATAATTTGTTGCGAGTTAAAGGTTGAGGGATGAGGGTTCGGGGTTCAAGGTTTGGCGTTCGGAGTCAAGCTCACCTGTTATGAACGGTCATCGGTATGCGATCACCAGGCAGGGTAGGGTCTCAGCGCAGACCAATGCTTTCGGAGTGAAGTGATTGGCCGATTGAATTTCACATAAACCGCTAACCAGCAGTGTTTTTAATGACGAATCACTGAATGCGAAGCACTAGCCGTTCACATCTGCTCATTCAGTGGCCACATCCGGCGGCCGACAACTACGAACTGCAAACTACCTACCACGAACTAAATCAACCCCTTTTGCACCAGGGTTCCTACTAGTTCTCTGGCGTCTTCAGGCTCAAAGTACTGGCAATTGCCTCTGGCGGGAGGATAGTTGAACTTGACCGTTTTGAGGGCGGGCTCGACTTCGGCGGGATTTACCACCGCGAGGGGCTTTTTGCGGGCGGCCATGATGCCGCGCATGTTGGGGATACGCCATTCGGCAATTCCCTTTTGGCAGCTCACTACCACGGGCAGGGTCGCATCGACCACCTCAAAACCACCTTCGATCTCTCGCTTGAGCTCAGCGGACTGGTCATCCTTGAGGTCCATGTGGGTAGCAAAGGAAACAAAATCCCAGCCGAGGTGTTCGGCCACCATGCCGGGCACCATGCCGCCATTGAAGTCGATGGACTCTTTGCCAGTGAAAATGATCGAGAACTCACGCTCACGGGCGTACTCGGCGATCTGAGCGGCTACGAAGGCCGAGTCGGTGGGGGTAGCGTCGATGCGAACCGCATCATCGGCCCCGATGGCCATGGCCTTGCGCAGCGTAGGTTCTACTTCAGTCCCTCCTACGCAAAGGGCTGTGATCTGAACCTGCTTGCCCTCTTCGCGGAAGCCTATCGCACGCGAGAGGCCATATTCGCAGTAAGGGTTGATGACGAAGGTTACGCCAGACTTGTTCAGCTCGCTCCCGTCCGACTCGAATTGAATCTTGGTCGTGGTATCGGGCACATGGCTGATGCAAACAAGAATTTTCATCATATTGTTGCGAGTGTATTTTTTGAGTAAAGTTACAGAATCAAGCGCATTAAAAAAAGGTGATGTCAGAACGACTGCAACAACTCTTTCAGTTTCTGGAGCAAGTGCCAGATGATAGCTTCACGCTCTACTCTATTGCATACGAGTATCTCAACCAAGGGGATGTAGAGCAAGCCCTAGAATATTTTACCCGCTTACGCACGGTAGACCCTGGCTACGTGGGCCTTTACTATCATTTGGGCAAGACTTACGAACAGCTAGATGAGTTCGAAGAAGCGCTCGTGGTGTATGAGGCCGGTCTGAAGGTCGCCCAAAAGGCACACGACCTCCACGCCTTTCAGGAGTTGCAGCGCGCCAGGCAGCAGGCGCTAGATGAATTGGAGGATTGGTAAGAGGAGGAGTGAGAGACAAAAGCATGCTCCTAGTGCTTCGCATTCGAAATTCGTAATCAGGAATTCGTAATTGAGAGTAAATGTAGCCGCTGGGCGCGGCCACTGAGTGAGCCAA
>CAYVAP010000377.1:0-5365 GCA_964449365.1 uncultured Bacteroidia bacterium | reverse complement strand
TTACTTTCAATTACGAATTCCTGATTACGAATTACGAATTACGAATTTCGAATGTGAAGCACTAGCTAGCGAACGATCCAGTGGCGCTTGGGCTCATGGCGACGCAGGAAGCACAGCCCCAGATGGTAAAGGTCGAGGCTAAAGGTTACCTCAGGATGGGCGATGATCGCTTGCCAGGCGCGGGTCATGTCCGCAGACCAATAGATATCGTCTAGCACCATGGCTGCCCCATCCGAAGCGTGGGGAGCAATGAGATGAAAATAGCGCATGGTGGGCTCGTAGCGGTGATCGCCGTCGAGATAAACGTAGTCGGGCTGATACGCAGCCAAGTCTAAGGCTGCCAGGCTTGCATCGAACGTTCCCAGTCGAATGTCTGCTTCGAAGCCAAACTGCTCCAAATGTTGCTTGGCAAGGTAGGCCAAGCTGCCAGCCCCTTCCAGGGTGATGAGTCGCGCTTGAGGCGCTCCGGTCAACTGGTACAAGGCCGAAAACCCTAGATGCGTTCCTAGCTCCAGCATTCGTTTGGGCTGAAAAAACCGCGTGAGCCGCAGCAGATGTTCGCCTTTGGTACGTGAGCAAGCCGCTCTGCGAGCGATCCGCCCAAGGGATACTTGCTTCCATCCGCCCCCTCGATTGTCGCTGCCTGCCCCGTGGTCCACAACTGCGATCTGGGTACGTTGGTCGCTGAGTTCACGCTGCAATCGCTCGATGGCATCAGCTTCGGCAATCGCCCGGCGATCACGTAGCACCTCGGCATACAGCCGCTGCAAGAAAAGGGGTGCCTCA
This sequence comes from uncultured Bacteroidia bacterium, assembly GCA_964449365.1. Lineage (GTDB taxonomy): Bacteria > Bacteroidota > Bacteroidia > J057 > J057 > CAYVAP01. The sequence continues at coordinate 4,579 of CAYVAP010000377.1, read as the reverse complement.
CTCGATAGCGGACGGGCTCGCCAAAAATGGCCCCAGAAAGCTTGTAAGGGATATAGCCGCATAATCGAGAAGCAAAATCTGCGCGTTTCTCCAAAAGAAACCCGTAGCAGAGACCAATGGCCACCCGCTTGGTCAGATCAACAAGCCGATCAAGGCGAAGTTACCTTGTAGTTGAATACAAAGTAGTCGCTCTTCTGAAGGCCAAACCCTTCTTGCACGATATCGGTGATTTTCATCACCGCAAACTGAGGTCGGGGAGTCTTGATCAACTTGACGATGACAATGTCGCCTATTTGTATCCCAAAGGTATTCTTGCTGTCGATGGGGTGGTTGGTAGGTGGCGCGGTGGGGGCCGGCGCCGGATCGGAGAAGAAGGCTTGGTAAATGGTGTTGTAGTTGGCCTCCTCGTAATTGAAGCGGCTCTCATCCGTGATCACGAAAAGGGCGGTATCGTCGCCCGTGATTACGTGATTGGGAGAGTACAGGGAGGGAATCCAGCCTTCCTGCCCTACGCCAGAGCCTGAGTTCTCTGCAATGTCCATTTGAGGCAGAAAAAGCTCGGGGCTGAGAAAGGGCTCGCCAGGCAGCACCTTGCGCGAGCTGAAATTGAAGCCCCAACTGTTGGTCGGAAGATCGTCTGGGTTTTGGGGGTTGGCCTCAGTATCCAGGCCATTGTAGAGGGTGTCGTTGGTGTAAGTGAGGATCTGGTAGGGCGGTGGATCGCTAGGATCAGGCTGGATACTCACCCAAAAAAAGGTCTTGGCGCTGAGCCCAGCCGCATCGATGACGTAGCAGAGGTAGCGCACCTTGTAAAAGGCCGGTAGATTGGGGACGGTAAAATTGTAGGAGTACTCTACCTGGGTACCCGTGAGGTCGATATCCGTGGGAATGGTTTCTTCTACCAGGGCATCACTGGCGTCGTAGATCTCGCGCACGATCCGCAAGAGGCGCAGCTCTTCATTGTCGAGTATTTTGAGGGTAACGCTAGCCGCATCCCCAGGCATGCGCAGTAGCCGCGTGTCGCTGGGCGAAAGCACCGCGATGCCAGGGCCTTGATTTTCAGGAATCAAAACGATTGGTTCCTCAGTATTGGAACGGCAGGCCGCAATCAGCGTCATCAGCACCGCGAAGATGCCAATAAGCCAGTGCGACGGACGAAATTGGTAATTACCCATCATGTGTATCGGAATTGTCAGGTCAGAGCTTTGGGGGACTGCTCACAAAAATGAAATAATTTTTGCATTAATTATAGCGAAAATTCGTAAAAATCTTCGCGAAGCTGGATTTTTCCCCTTCATTTGTTTCCTTAACGACTGGAAAGAAACTGAGGTAGCCTTATGCACCGCTTTTTTGTAGGTCTTCTCTGTTTAATTGGTCTTTTGGCTTGTCGCCCCGACATGGCTGCGGATCAGCAGCGGCACCTTGCGATCAAAGACTCGGTACGCCGGGCCGACTCATTGCAAGCTCGTTACCTGTATGATTCTCTGGCTGGACGTCTACCAGTCCGTGGCCCTGACAGTGTAGCCACCGACATGATTCTTCCTCAGCCTGCTCCTCCTGCTTCAGTGGCGCCTGAGCGTCTCTTACCGGCTCCTCGCCCGGTGGAGTCGGCGACGCCCACCCGCGATACGCCGGTGGTCCGGCCCGTACCTCAGCCCGAGGCTGTGGCCCCCGATACCACCAAGAACGCTCTCCCTGTGCCTGAGATCGTTTCCCCTCAGTCTCCTGCTTCGGCCTTGCCTCGCAGCCGAAACCTACCGCCCCCCATCGATAGTACGCCTGCTGCCTCGCCTGATAGCAGCCAAGCCGTACCGCGTGATTCGACCGGGGGAGAAAATTAGCAGGAGGTCGCCATCGAGAGCGAAACGTTCGAAGTTCACAGGCAATTAGATTTTGCATAAAGCGCTAACCAACCAGCAATACCTTCAATTGCGAATTGCTAATCGCGAGTTTCGAATTGAATCCACCAGCTACCGTTGCAACTTTTGCTTGGCCGCCGCCACTTGCTCAGGGGCGAGGTGCTTACCTGCCACTTCCAGCATCAGGGCCAGGGCGGCTGTTTTTTCGTTGGGGATGACTCCGTCGAGGATGGCCTCGCGGATCTCGTTTTTGATCAGGCCCACCGCTCGGCTAGGAGGGAGGTCAAAGGTTTCCATGATGAGGTTGCCATCGACAGGGGGTTGCCAGTTGCGCAGGTTGTCACGTTCTTCCACCTCGTGAATGCGCTCCTGCAAGGCATCGTAATTTTGCAGGATTCGTTCGACCTTGCGCTCGTTTTTCGAAGTAATGTCGGCCCGGCAAAAAGCCAGCAGATCATCGAGGTTCTCGCCCGCCTCCACGATCAGGCGGCGAATGGCACTGTCGCTCACTTCCTCCGTCACCAAAGCAATGGGCCGCTGATGCAGCTTGACCAACTTTTGCACGTATTTCATGTGCTCATTGAGGGGGAGCTTCATGCGCCGAAAAATTTTGGGCACCATGCGGGCTCCCTTGTCTTCGTGGCCATGAAAGGTCCAGCCCTGCCCCGCCTCGTAGCGCTTGGTGAGGGGCTTGGCGATGTCGTGTAAAATCGCCACCCAGCGCAGCCAAAGGTCATCGCTCACCTCCGAGACATTGTCTAGCACCTGCAAGGTGTGGAAAAAGTTGTCCTTGTGGCCACGGCCATTCACGTAGTCGACCCCCCGCATGTTGGCCAGTTCAGGAAAGATCAGAGACAGCAGCTCGGTCTGATTGAGCAGTTTGAAGCCTACCGAGGGCACCGGAGCCAGAATAATCTTATTCAGCTCGGTCGCGATGCGCTCTTGCGAGACGATCTCGATGCGCTGCCGGTTGCGGCTGATGGCCTCCAGGGTGCCTTCTTCGATGTGAAAGTCAAGTTGGCTGGCAAATCGGATGGCCCGCATCATGCGCAGCGGGTCATCCGAGAAGGTAACATCGGGCTCAGTGGGGGTGCGGATGATGCCATCGCGCAGATCGCCCAGGCCATCGAAGGGATCGAATAATTCTCCAAAATCCTCGGCGTTGAGCGAGAGCGAAAGCGCGTTGATGGTAAAGTCGCGGCGCAATTGGTCGTCGCGTAGACTGCCCGCCTCCACGATGGGCTTGCGTGAATCGCGGCGGTAGCTTTCTTTGCGGGCACCCACAAATTCCACCTGATAATCGCGGAAGTTCACCATAGCGGTGCCAAAGTTTTCGAAAACGTTGACCGCATTGGGCTGTCCCAGGTGCTGGGCAAACGCACGCGCCAACTCGGTGCCCTTGCCTTCGACCACCACGTCTACATCCTTACAGGGCCGCTCCAGCAACAAATCCCTGACAAAGCCCCCGATCACAAAGGTTCGCAATCGATGCTGCTGAGCCACGGTACTCAATTGAGCAAACAAATCGTCCTGCAAGGCGTCCGCTAGATTCATATTGGCTGCAAAAATAGGAGGAAAGGCCAACTTCCTCAAACCGAATACGCCCCCCTTGCCTCGCGTATCTACAAATCGATTGGCAGCCTTGCTTGAAAATTCGTTGCTTTGTACGAGTTCAAGTAAAAGATCCTGACCTGAGTATCTGCTTTTCAGCCCGCTTACCTTCTGTACTGTCGCCTTCGGAATAAAGTTTTCGATCAGTCCGTTGGGTCGTAATCGGCTAGGCACCAACCTCTTCCACTCCAAACTTTTCATTGAGAATTTCAAACTCCTTCACTAGCCATTAGTTTTGATCTTTCAACTTTGAATTTTGAACCGCGAAACGAATGACTAGTGCCTTCGGAATTAATAATTAACCATTCGAAATTGTAAGTACTCAATACATATGTAGCAAAATTTAAGTGCTATTTTTTGAAAAATTTCAAAAATACACTCATTTCCACTCGTATTTTTGACGATTTATTATATAGATTTTTCGAAACTAAAAATTTACGACAAAAATCAACCACTGAGAGGCATTTTTATATTTTAAGATTATACTTTTGGCAAAAAAAAGTGCAAAACCAGGTGTCTAATTGCATTTAGTGTAAAAATTATAGATTTTTTTACAAAAAATATATTGAGTACTTACTCGAAATTCGCATAAAATTCTGGTCATCAGCGCTTTAAATTACGAATTTCTGATCACGAATTTCGAATGCGAAGCACCAGCCTCTGATCTATTTTGCTATGTGGTTCTCTTACCTTCGTTGGATCCTTTGCAGCACGATGATGTGGGGAAATGCGATCATGGCTCAGCCTGGCTTTTTTGGTCTGGGCCGAACCTGGCTTCCTCTGACCCCCAGTGCACAGCAGTGGCTGGTCACCTTGCATCAACCTCAACCCGATAGCGTCTGGGCGCAACTTTCGCACCCTAATTTGCAGGAAGCTTGGTCCACGCATCCCATTGAGAGTCGGCACATCATGCTGCGCTGGCGACAAGCCATCTTTTCCGAGGTAGATTCGTTGTTCTTGCTTCATCTCATCGGGCTGGATACCCATCTGGTAGCCAGAGTAGATCCCGCCTATGCCTTGCCCGACGATCAAGTGGTAGGGCTTCTGCCGAGATTGGTGCTGCGCTTTCGGAGTGGATCGTATCCTGCGCTGCTGTATCCAACCCTCAG
>CAYVAP010000376.1:0-5385 GCA_964449365.1 uncultured Bacteroidia bacterium | reverse complement strand
AACAAGGCCATTCAATAAATCAACCACTCTACCATTCAACCACTTTGAAGTATACATCTCCCTGTACGGCTTTGGCCAGATCGAAGAGACACGGCACGAAGCCAGGGGCATAGGGGCCCACGGTGGCTCAGCAGTCCCTCATATTGGTTCTCTCAGTTACCGCGCGAGCGGCCTACCCGTTGTTCGTGGGCAATAGTTGCCTTAATTTCATGGCATGATTCAACGGGCAAGATCCTGGCTGTGGCTTTTTCTGTGCGGCCTGTGGGCCATCCCTACTTTGGCGCAGCGCTTCGACCTCAAGACCTACTCTGTGGGCGAGGGGCTGGCGCAATCACAGGTCTTTGCCCTGCTGGAAGATTCGCGGGGCTACCTCTGGATGGGCACCCGTGGCGGAGGGCTGAGCCGCTTTGACGGGGAAACCTTTCGCGCCCACAACACCCGCGATGGCCTGATCAACAACTACCTGCTGGCCCTGCACGAAGCGCCCGATGGTCGCCTCTGGATCGGTACCGACCAGGGGCTGAGCATCTTCGATGGGCAGCGCTTCCACAACCATCGCCTGAGCGACACCCTGCCCTTGGCCGTCCACGCCATCGCTGTGCGCCACGACTCTCTGGCCTGGCTGGGCACCGACCGGGGCTTACTTCAGCTTCTCGGCGATACGGTGCAATGGGTGTCGCTGCCAGGCCCTCACCCCCACGCGGCGGTGACCACCCTACTCACCCAAGGCGATAGCCTCTGGGTAGGCCATGCGGCGGGCCTCAGCTTGTGGCATAGCAACCAATGGCAGCACTTCGACCATCGGCAGGGCCTGCCCCGCGCCAGCATCACTGCGCTGCAAACCGGCCCCGAGGGCGAGCTGTGGGTGGGCACCTACGGGGCAGGGCTGTACCAACAGCGGCGCGAACGCTTTGATCCGCTGCGCGAGGTCAGCCGCGATGAGATCATCTTCGACCTCTACCTCGACTCTGAGCAACATCTATGGGTGGCCACCCTGGCCTCAGGCGCGCTGCGCCTGGGGCTACGCGACAGCTCGCGCCTCACCCTCGACGAGAGCGACGGCCTGCCCACCAACCACGTCCGTGCCCTCTGCCCCGACCGCTGGGGCACCCTCTGGCTGGGTACCTCCGGCGGCGGGGTGAGCAAATACTACGGCCAGCAATTCATCCATCAAGATCAGCGCGATGGCCTGCCCGCCCGACAGGTCTACGCCCTGACCGAAGACGTCGACTGTCGCCTCTGGATCGGAGCCGGACGAGAAGGGCTGGCCTGGCACGACGGGCAACGCTGGCGCTTACTGGCCGACAGCGTGGCTTTTCCCCGCGTGAAGGTCAAGGCCCTGCTGCGCGACCGCAGCGGCCAACTTTGGGCGGGTACCGAAGGCCAGGGCCTCTGGACCGAGGTCGATGCGCGGTGGATCAACCTCAATGGGCAAAATGGCCTCAGCGGCAACTGGGTGCGCGATTTGGTGCAAGACCCAGCGGGCTACCTATGGATAGCCACCGCTGGTGGCGGCATCACGCGCCTGGCGCGGCAGCCTGACACCCTCGACGCCGACCGCGTGCCGCGCCCCCGTTGGCAAAGCCGATTATGGACCACCCGCACCGGCCTGGCCCCAGCTCGCATCAACGCCCTGCACTGCGACCGCCGCAACCGTATCTGGTACGCCACCGACGAGCAGGGCATCGGCTATCTCGACGCCAAGCGCCGCCGCCCGGTCAACCTGCCTCTGCCGGGAGGCCCTAGCAGCAACGCCGTGCGGGTGATGGTGGAAGATGCCTATGGCTACCTCTGGATCGGCACGGCAGGAGGCGGCATCGTGCGCCTGCCCCTGTATGCGGAAGAGCCGCTGGCCGAGGCCGTGGTGTACAAGCAGAGGCTCACTTCGGCCAATTTATACCTGCTGATCTTTGATGAGCAAGGGCAGCTCTGGATCGGCTCCGAAACCGGCCTGGATCGGGCTACCCTCGATCCTGATCGGCAGATCATCGACATTCGGCATTTTGGTTACGGCGAGGGCTTTCTGGGGGTGGAGGTCTGTCGCGACGCGGCCCTCAAGGATCACGCGGGCAACTTATGGTTTGGCACGGTGGATGGCCTCACCCAATACATTCCGCGCAGTGGGCAGGGCGAATCCCGACCGCCTGTGCTGAGCCTCGAAGAGGTAAGCCTCTTCTATACGCCCCTGGAGCAGACTGCTTACGCTGATCGTGTAGGGCCCTGGCGGCGCATCGAGGGGGAAATTCGCCTGCCGCATCGGCAAAATCACCTCAACTTCGACTTTGCGGGGGTCAACCTCGACCGTCCTCAGGCGGTGCGCTATCAGTGGCGCTTGATCGGCTTCGAAGCAGACTGGAGCCCCATTTCCCGCAAAAGCGACGCCACCTATTCCAATTTGCCGCCAGGGCGCTATCAGTTTAGGGTGCGAGCCGCCAACGATGATCAGCGCTGGAGCGAGCCCCTCACGGTCGGCCCCTTCGTGATCGAGCCGCCCTACTGGCAGCGATGGTGGTTTATCGCTGCTGTGGGGCTGCTGCTGACGCTGTTGCTGGGGTTGATTTTCAAGCTGCGCCTCGACCGGGTGCGCTGCGAGGCCCGGCAAGCACAGCAGCAGTTGGAGATGGAAAAGCACTTGCTGGAGGTGGAACAAAAGGCCCTGCGCCTGCAAATGAACCCCCACTTCATCTTCAACGCCCTCAACTCCATCCAGGCCCTGATCGGCGCGCAAGATACCCAAACCGCGCGCTATTATCTGGCCAAATTTTCGCGCCTGATGCGCATGGTGCTGGAAAATAGCCGCGAGAGCCGCATTCTTCTTTCTGCCGAGATCGAGATGCTCTCGGATTACCTCAGCCTGGAGCGCTTTAGCCGGGGCAATGCTTTCGCCTTCGAAATCGAAACGGCCCCCGAGCTAGACCCCGAGGAGGTGGAGATTCCGCCGCTGCTGATCCAGCCTTTCGTGGAAAATGCCATCATCCATGGGGTGGCGCATTTGTCGGGGCAGGGAAAAATCACGGTGCAATTCGACCAAGAAGAACAAGCCCTACGTTGCGTGGTGCGCGACAACGGCATCGGACGCGCCCAGGCCGCACAACTGACCAGCCAGCATGGTCACCACCAGAAGTCGACCGCCCTGCGCGTGATTCAGGAGCGCCTCGACCTGCTGCCCGACCCCGAGGGCCAAGCTTCTAGCCTGGAAATCGTGGATCTCGTCGCCGCCGATGGCAGCCCGGCGGGGACGGAGGTGCGGGTGAGGATTGTGATGTGAGGCCCATGGGCCGCCAGGGCAGCAACTGAGCAAATCAATATAAAGGGCTGGCCTGTGCCGAAGCCCCCGCTCCCTATGCCTTAGGTTGTGCATGATACCGGATTTTGCAGAAAAAAAGGAGAGTCACCTTTTGGGACTGCTTTTTACCCGCTCTACACCTTGAGATGAACCCCAGCGGGGTTCAACCTTGGTAGCATAGATCCCACGCCACACGGGCCGACCCCAGCGGGGTCGTACTCTAAGCGCCTGGGCCATGAGGAGAGGTTCGACCTTTCCAAGGTCGCTCGAGCGGCGCGTAACCCGTGCTACCAAGGTTGGACCGCTACGCGGTCCAAGTGCTGGCGTGATGGCTTTGATATTCGGCTTCGCATCTTAGAAAATCTGTTGGCAAATGATCTCCCCTTCACGCCTTCGGAGATCTGCTCACTGAAAGATCGAGGTCAAAAGCACGACACCCTTTTTCTAAAAATTCTGCACAGCTTACTTGTACTCCTCACCCACTGACCGTTCAAATAGGTGAGTGGCCCAGCCATAAAGGCGGTAGATCAACCACCCCGCTGTGTAGCCCAGCATGGCCCCGCCTAGCACGTCGGCAGGGTAATGGACGCCCAGATATACCCGGCTGTAGGCGACCATAGCAGCTAAACCAAAAAAGACTCCTCGCCACCAGCCTGCCCCAAACAGGAGGCTCATGAGGGTGGCCAGTCCAAAAAAGTTGCTTGCGTGTGAGGAGACGAAGCCATATTTGCCGCCGCAGTGGTCATCTGGCAGACGAACTGGCTGCGGCAGGTCGGCATGACAAGGGCGCAGGCGCTGTACCTGAGGCTTGAGCAGACCTGCACTGACTCGATCGGTAAGGCCGATCAAGGCCCCCACGCACAACAAAGCCAGCCACAGCCGACGCCAGCCCAGGTGTCGATACAAGGCAATGAGCAGCAGCAAATAGGCTGGCAGCCAGCTCCATTTAGCGCTCAGCCCTGCCATGAGCACGTCGGCCCAGGGCGCATGCCACCCATTGATGAGGAAAAAGAGGGCGCGATCCAGCGAGATAAGAGCATCCATGGTAGCCAATTTGCTTCCAAGCTCGCAAAAAAATCGCACATTTTGAGGGAGGGTTGTTCTAAGGCAAAATCAGTTCTTCGGCTTTTTGCCGGGCCCGCTGAAACAGGATGTCGTGCCCTGCGGCATTGAGGTGGGTACCATCGCCACTGTCATACTCCGCCTTGAGCCAGCCGGCGCAGTCAGCGAGGCCATGCCAAAAGTCGAGCGTGGCTGGCTGATACGTTGCGGTGATCCAGTCGCGCAAATGTTCCTGGGTGGTCACTTGCTGAGGCGACAGCATACGTGGCTGAGTGGTACTCACCCAGACGGGGATGCCTGCGCGCTGAGCCTGCCGCGTGATGGTGAGGAAATTTTGCTTTTGCTCGGCGAAGCCATAGCCCGCCGCAGCATCGTTGGAGGGCGCATTGACAATGATCAGGTCTGGTGCCAAGGAGATGGCCATGCTGATGTTGCGCTGCCGATCAGGGCGGGGGCGCTGCGGTACGGGAGGATGATCGCTGGGCAGCAATTGGTAGGTCTGATAGCCTGGTGCGGCCAGATTGGTGATGCGACTGTGAGGGATCCGCTGCTTGAGCGCCTCTCGCAAACGATTGACCCAGGCCTGACTAGGATGGCTGGGGCCTACCCCTGCCGCCGTAGAAGAACCAATTATCACGATATGTAATCCTTCCTCGGCCCGAAGAACGGGCGTCGGCTGAGCAAAGAGGGAAAAGCTACTGAACACACTGCCCAGAAGCCAGGCCAGAAGTCGTCTCATAAGTTGGCTAGGCTTTGTCGATCTAAGTACAAAAGGAATGCCGATTCCGGTTGGCTTCCTCATTCTGGCGGGAAAAATGTTAGATCCCATGAGGAGATGGGCTTTGGTTTGGTCTCACTTTAGGGTTACGCTTGAAACCTAGCCAAGGATTAGCGAGCTTTGCCGATGAGATGACCGATATGAACCTCGACTTCGAAAAACAAGGGGGCCTGATCCCCGCCATCATTCAGGACGCAGACACCGCGCAGGTATTGATGCTCGGCTACATGAATCAGGCCGCCCTGACCCACACCCAGGA
>CAYVAP010000375.1:0-5390 GCA_964449365.1 uncultured Bacteroidia bacterium | reverse complement strand
CCAACGATACTTGGAGTAGGTAAATCCCTGATGGCAATGCCCCTAATTCCAGATGTATCTCATCACTGTATCGCGTGGGAGGAGGCACTTGTACCGTTCTTCCTGCCACGTTTACGACCTTCAATGTGATATTACCTACTTCATTGAACCCTAGTGTCAGCGGACCATGAGTCGGGTTGGGATACGCCTCCATCCCTATCCTCATTGTTGAAGAAGAAAATATGCTAGTCAGCCGATCACAATCAGCAGCGGCAACGGGGATCATGGGAGCCAACGTGTCAGTCCGCATATCGCATTGATAGAAAGCGGCATGAGGAGCAGCACTTTCATTGACAAGGTAGATGCCTCCTTCCAATTCGTTGGGTGTAATCGTTCTACGCTCAACGCCTGCTGGTCCTTCAAACCACATGAGGTCGTCAGGGTTGTTGGAATGCAGAAACAGGTGGGCATGTCCTAACTCATGTAAGGGGGTCGATTCAAAGTCATATTCATTCGCAGGAAGCAAAGACGAATCTACTCCTGTGTACCAGTTGAGCGTGCTATCGAAACTAATTAAAAAGCCAGTGAATGAATGTAGCGATGGATCAATCCCGTCGACATCTGGACACTCTGTGAAATCAGTAACTGTGGATGCTTTTCTGATAACCAGAACCCCCGCAGATAGTGAATCAAATGCGACACGTGAAACCGCAGGGAGATTCACGTTAAAGGGAGGGACACTATCTACTAGACTAAAATTTATTCCTGTGCTACATCTCCATTTTACAAGGGCTCGCTCAAATGCATCAACAAAAGGAGCTGGAGCAGATGTGAAATTCGGTTCCAAATAAACACTAACCCCTCCCTCACCATTCGCATCAGAAAACAGAATAGGCCTCCCAACGTCTGTACCACCGCCATTGACAACCACGTTTTTCAGCGCGTACTTGACCGTCAGTGGATCATCGCTCCGATTGGGAAAGGGACTATCCCGCTTCCAGACTCGAATATCGCCTGTAGCTGCGGTGTGGCGAGCAGAATCATTGATGGTGATGGAAGGGACACGTACGCGAATCAGGGTATCAGACCAAAAAAGATAATCAGAATCAAGTGGGTCGTACCAGATTTGGGTTACTCCACCGGAGTATCCTTCGTATTGTCGTGTAAATTGAACCTTTCCATCTGAGAGAAATCCATCTCGCTGCGGCCCAAAATCCTCTCCTACGATGATGATCGTGTCTCCAATACCTGCCGCTACCGTGTCAGGCGAAAAACTCAGAATATCCACCGCACTCGTCCCAAACTGACTGATAATTGAATCCTCCGCAAACACATAGCTAAACGGCTCGAAAGTCTGTGTCACCAACTCGTAGAAGCTGCTGTTGCCTTGCATCAACCCCTCCTCGAAATACACATCTGGGTTTTGAAAGGCATTGCCGATCTCCACGCTCAGGTGCAGCACCTCATCCGCTGCCATGCCGATGTCTTCCAGCGAACCGGGCGTAGCGTCAATCTCAATTTTTACCTGCGAAGGGGTTTCGTCGCTGATGGTCAGCGTGTAGGAGGTGCTAAGGATTAGGTCGCCCTTGCTGACCGAAATTTTACCATTAGCGACCACGTTGGAGCCGAACACCTGCGGATTGTAATCCAGATAGATCGCCGACTCCCCAAATTCGAAGCTGCCCCACAGGGTGCGAGCATACACCTCAAAGTCCAGAAATTCACTGGCCGGGCCTGTCAAGACCGGATTGGCAAAGCCATAAATCAGGGTCGGCCCATCGCTGCGAACGTTGGTGTTCAATCCTTTGCGGGTGAGCCATTCCGTTAGGCGGCGTTCGTAATCGGTTGGCGCCAGCGATACCCGATCTTGTCCCGTCTGACTTTCAATAGCCTGAAAAACTTCCTGTTCGATGCTGCGATAGTGGCGAAAAGGTTCTTGCCCGGTGATGTTTCCTAAGTCATCAGACACGTATTTCACCACGCCCTGACTACTCGCGTAGGCTTGATAAGCACCCGATACCAAAGGAGAAGGAACCAGAAAAAATACGCCCTGCTCACCTGGACTAAGCGTCAAAAGATTGGTGTAGGTCTGCCGCAAGCCGTTTACCTCACCGCCGTAAGTGATGACTTCGATCTCGCTGGGTAGGCTGCCTTTGAACAATTTGAAGACCTGGAGCCGATGCCGCGTGAAAATTTCGTCCGGGTTGAGCTGAAATGATTCGCTGCTGAGGACTTTGGCCTCGACAATCAGTGTCGCTTGGTCGATGCGCAGGCTTAGGGGCACTTCGTACAGGCCACAGGTACTTTGAGCATGGAGGTGCTGAGTAATGGCAATGGTAAGCACCATCAGTAAAGGTAGAATCTTGGTTTTCATGTAATTTTGACCGTTATGTGATTTTTATTGAACGTCCTGTTTGGTTTTTGTTGGAGATAACGTCGGTACAGCCGCCGTGCCCGTAGGGCATGGGCGGCTGTACGTTGTTATCTCCTTTTGAGTTTAATCAGTCCAGTTCATTTTTTTTATTTGAATTCGATTAACTACCCCACTAGTAGTGTTGTACTCAATGTTAAGCCAATCGCAGGGAGATTTATATGAAGTACATCTTTCATCAAGAAAGTATGCAAAAATTGGGGAATCGTTTATGCTAGGGGGGCCTAGCAATAGCATAAGTTTCGCTGTATCCAATGATTGAAAGCAGCTAGATACGCTGTTTTGTTGGACGAAGCTAGCTAGGTTATCACCCATCTGATAATAACTATCTCCTCGGCTTCTTTTTTCTTTCCATTCGGCAAGAACTAATGCTTTAAATTCCTCGCATTCTGATGGAACTTCTACTGCTCCAACTGTTGATTGATAGGCTGTTTTGCAATGGCAGCAAAGCAGAATGCTGACTGCACAGAGCAAAGCCTTCGTTACTGAGTATCTCATTGCTTGACAATTTTGAGGTACTCAATCCGATCACCCAACGATACTTGGAGTAGGTAAATCCCTGATGGCAATGCCCCTAATTCCAGATGAATCTCATCACTGTATCGCGTAGGAGGGGGCACTTGTACCGTTTTACCTGCAATATCTACGAGCTTCAACGTGGTATTTCCCATCTTATGGAACCGCAACGCCAGTGGGCCATTGGTTGGGTTAGGGTACGCTTCTATCCCTAGCCTCATTATTGAAGAAGGAAAGATGCTGGTCAATTGATCGCAATAAGCAGCGGAAACAGGGATCATGGGAGCCAAGGTGTCTGTCCGGCCATCACATTTATAGAAAGCTGGATGAGGGGCAGCACTTTCCTTGACAATGTAGATGCCTCCTTCTAACTCGTTGGGTGTAATTGTTCTGCGCTCAATTCCTGCTGGCCCCTCAAACCACATGAGGTCATCGAGATTGTTGGAATGTAGAAACAAGTGGGCATGTCCTAACTCATGTAACGCTGTCGATTCAAAGTCATATTCATTGGCCGGAAGTAAGAATGGATCTACTCCAGTGTACCAGTTAAGTGTGCTATCGAATATTATAGAGAAGCCCGTGAATGAATGTCGGGAAGGTATTGCCGAATTTAGGCCTGGACATTCCACCGAATTGGTGGAAGTACTCGCTTTTACAGTGACCATTGCTCCCGCTGCCAATTGTCCAGATCGAATATTAGAGGGCGGGGGTCTATTTATGTTGAAAGCAGGAATTGTGTCAATTATTGAGAAATTTATCCCTGTACCGCATCTCCATTTTACAAGGGCTCGCTCAAATGCCTCTCTAAATGGCGTCGCCAAACTTCGAAATGATGAGGTGTAATATATACTAACCCCTCCCTCACCATTTGCATCAGAAAACAGAATAGGTCTCCCCACATCCGTTCCACCATCATTGACAACCACATTTTTCAGCGCGTACTTGACCGTCAATGGATCATCGCTCCGATTGGGAAAGGGATTGTCTCGCTTCCAAACTCGGATATCACCCGTTGCAGCGGTATGGCGTACCGAGTCATTATCAGTAATAGATGGCACGATCACTCGAATCAATGTATCAGACCATTCCAGGTAAGAGGAATCAGAATCAAGCGGTTCATACCATCTTTGGGTTACTCCACCGGAGTAGCCCTCGTACTGTCTCGTAAATTGCACTCTTCCATCGGAGAGAAATCCATCACGCTGTGGCCCGAAGTCCTCTCCCACAATCGTGATGGTATCTCCAATACCTGCCGCTACGGTGTCAGGCGAGAAACTTAGAATATTTACAGCACTCGTCCCAAACTGACTATACAGCGAATCCTCCGCAAACACATAACTAAACGGCTCAAAGGCCTGCGTCACCAATTCATAAAAGCTACTATTTCCCTGCATCAACCCCTCGTCGAAATACACCTCTGGATTTTGAAAGGCATTGCCAATCTCCACGCTCAGGTGCAGCACCTCATCGGCTGCCATGCCGATGTCTTCTAGTGAGCCGGGCGTGGCATCAATCTCAATTTTGACCTGCGAAGCGGTCTCATCGCTGATGGTCAGCGTGTAAGAGGTGCTGAGGATCAGGTCGCCCTTACTGACCGAAAGTTTACCATTGGCGACCACGTTGGAGCCGAATACCTGTGGGTTGTAGTCCAGATAGATGGCAGATTCCCCAAATTCGAAGCTGCCCCACAGGGTCCGCGCATACACCTCAAAGTCCAGAAATTCGCTTGCTGGACCCGTCAAGACCGGATTGGCAAAGCCATAGATCAAGGTTGGTCCATCGCTGCGAACACTCGTGTTCAGTCCTTTGCGCGTGAGCCATTCCGTGAGGCGTCGCTCATAATCAGTCGGAGCTAGCGACAGTCGGTCTTGACCCGTCTGGCCTTCGATGGCTTGCAAGATTTCCTGCTCAACGCTGCGATAGTGGTGAAAGGGTTCTTGCCCGGTGATATTACCCAAGTCGTCGGAGACGTATTTTACCACGCCCTGACTGCTCGCGTAGGCTTGGTATGCACCTGAAACCAATGAGGAAGGAACCAGAAAAAACACGCCTTGTTCACCTGGGCGCAAGGTCAGCAGGTTTGTATAGGTCTGCCGCAGGCCGTTCACTTCACCGCCATAGATGATGACTTCGATCTCGCTAGGCAGACTGCCTTTGAACAGTTTGAAAATTTGGAGCCGATGCCGCGTAAAGATTTCGTCAGGGTTGGACTGAAATGATTCGCTGCTGAGGACTTTGGCCTCGACAATCAGTGTCGCTTGGTCGATGCGCAGGCTTAGGGGCACTTCGTACAGGCCACAGGTACTTTGAGCATGGAGTTGCTGAGTAATGGCGAGTAGAACCATCGCCACAAGAAATAACAGTTTCGTTTTCATGTGATTTTGACCGTTATGTGATTTTTATTGAACATCCTGTTTGGTTTTTGTTGGAGATAACGGTTCTTAGCTATACGCAGGCAGGGATT
>CAYVAP010000374.1:0-5403 GCA_964449365.1 uncultured Bacteroidia bacterium | reverse complement strand
TATGATCCTGTGAATCTTGAAATTCTGTCTGAGTGGATGATGTCCAGTAGTCTGGACCTGTCGGTAGTCTAGCTCGTAGCGAGTTGGGAGCAGCAATTGCCCCCAGTGATCGCTATGCCCGGGGCGACATCTTTGCCGTAACCCTGCTCGTGGAGACCAACCAAGGCTGCCGCGACAGCCTGACTCAGGCGCAGGTCGTCGGTCGGCCAAACTGAACCGCCTATCTGATCACCTGATTCTCTGCTGGCCCTCTAATCCCGTTTTCTCGTAGGCAGTGGATCCAGGCCCGTGCCGCGCAGGTCGCTTTCGCCTGTGAGGTAGCTTTTGGTGGGCAAAAAGGGGTCGATCACGAAGTGCTGAATGGTGAGCAGCTCTTCTGCGCCGAGCACCCATCCGAAGAGATTGTTGGGGTTGTCTTGGCGATCGTACATCACGATCTCGCGGCGGCTGCCGTCTCGGAGCACCGCTTTGAGGCGCAGGTCAGGTTGCTGCTCGGCCAGTTGCTGCTGCTTGCCGGGAAAGTCATAGCTGGCGAAGGTCTCGGCGTAGACCATGCCTTTGAACTGGCGGAGCAAGACCTCGAGGCGCTGCGGATCGGCTTCGCCTTCGGCCAGGTCCCAACGGCCATCCGCTTGGCGCAGGAGCGTCCAGGAGATTTCGGGCTGCCTCACATACTCGACGCTCAGCGATTGCAGGCGCGCGGTATCGGCTACAAATAAGCGATTGGCCCGCCAAAGTAGCGGGTCCATGGCGTAGGAGGCTTTGACATAGCCCTGGAGGCCGGGCATTTCTACCACGTAGGGCGTTTCGGCCTCAGCCATGCGCATGAGGGTGCCGCGCGCGTCGGGCGTCTCGCTGCCTACCCAATAGTGCTTGAGGTAGTTGCCCGCCTCATCCATGATTGCTACCTCGGTGCGCATGGCCTGGAAAAACTGATTGGCGGTACGCTGCCCGCTCTCGTTGAGGACCTCCCTTACCTCCAGGCGGCCCATCACCTTGAGCAAATGCCGTACGCGCGGGCGCAAAGCCGGGTATGTATCATTGAGCAGCCAGTCACCATTGGATTGCCGCTGCAGGATCACCTCCTGGGTCATGCGGTCGGCGCGATATCTGCGCATCACGATGCGATGCACCGCGCTGCTGTCTGCTATCGCAAAGTCTGCTTCGGCCGGATCTAGCGTACCAGCGCCACGGTCGAATACGAATAGCAGGTAAGCTATCAATCCCAGGGCTAGGGTGCCCGCCAATAACAAAGTCGTACGCATGCGTCGAGTCTGCTTGAGGTGTATTATTAAGCCCCAAACATACGCACTGCTGGGCAAAGAGGAAAATGTCAAAAGCCAGCCTGAATGACAGGGCTGGCTTTACCCTTCTGCGAGGATGATGGACTGCACCGTGATGTGCCGGGTGTGAGCCCAGGTGAGGCCGCGCACCTGCACCTGCTGATTCCAGAAGGCTTTGACCAGATCGGCCATATTCTCATGGACTTCGAGATAAAAGGGCACCTTCTTTCCGGTATCATCTACCAGTCGGATCCGATTTCTAGTGGCGTCAGCGTAGCAAAGTCTGCCCGTGAGCTCGATAGAGGTGGCTTGATCCAAGGGGCGCTCTGCATCGTCTTTGGGGCGCTGCTTGAGGTAGAGATTGATGAGCAGGTCGCGCATTTCGTCGGCGATTTCGGTGGGTGGGTCGCCCAGTAGGCCCTTGAAGATCATGCGCTCGGCTTCTTCGAAGTTGCCTGCGTTGAGCGCCAGTGATGCCGCACTGCGAAATAGCACCGATCGAGTAGGCTCAGCCTCGTACTGATGCTCTAGTTGCAGGGCCGCCTCCTTTTCCAGGTGATATGCCTCAACAAATAGCTCGTGGGCTGCCGTATCGTTGCCACGAAAGCGATGTAAAAAGGCGGTTTCGGCCACATCCATGGCGCGGGTATGGAGATTATTGACCGTCATACTGCTCGACATAAGATCGCAGGCTGCTAAACTCAGTCACGATGACCAGCGCGGGGAGGCCCAAATGATCAGAGCGCTGAACTTGTTGTAGCTTGTCCTTTACGCGACGTCGTATTAAAGGTTCTTGACCATGAAAGATACCAGAAATTTCGAGACGAGCGGTAGCCTGAAAGGGTAAATTTTCCTGCGCAGCCTGTCGGTCGCCCAGCCAGTAATCAAAGCCCGTGCCTTTGACCGAGCGGCGAATCACCGTGTAGTCGGTCATGTGTGCTACCAGCAGAATAGCTACGGCGGTTGCGCCATACTCGGTAGCTTCTTGCTGATCGTGCCAACTGCGGGCCATCTGATCGCTGTAAAATGCCTCCCAAATCACCTCAAAGGCTTGGTTGGGACGAGCTTTGACGGAGAGAATGGCCCCCGGTTGATGCCCCCAGGCTTGCAAGCATACCTGACAGGCTTCGGCCAGAAAACTCCCAAAAGCAGGGCTAATGGCTGGCTGGCCTAGCCGTAGACTTTCCAGGGAAATGACGTTCAACAGTGGAGCAGATTGGGAAGGTGAAATCTGATACGCAAGGAACAAAATTATTCTCTCAGGCCATACGCATATTTTTACCCATGAATATCGATCCCCGCAGGGGTTGACCGAAGGGGCTGATGCATCACTTTTTTGATTACATACCATATTTATGATTAATAAAAATATATATATCTGTATATTTTTGAGTTGGTTTGAGCATAAGAAAAACCCTATTATAAACTCGTGAGAAGCTTTCTTTAGCTTATCCTTTCAACTTTCCTGAACTTTGTGTAATTTGCGTAGCATAGGGGAAGGAAGATACTAAGCGACTTTGACATGGATTTTTCAGGTACCTTGACCTAAAACAACGGTCGGCTACCGTAATCGATTACGATACTCTCACTACTATTACTACCTAGCTACTACTACGCTAGAGGCGCGGCACTTGCCGCGCCATTTTTTATGTCCAAACTTTGGCGGCAGGTGGCTGGTTGCAAGGACATGAAGTTTATCCTTACTCTTGTATGTGTAGGCATCATCCTTTCGGCTTGTGGACAACCTTCCTCTAGCGCTTTGTTGAAGAGATATCGGGGAAAAAATCGCATTATTCTCCTATTCGGAGAAAACAAAGAGGCAGCTTTGTTGAAAGAGCAGCAGGCGCAAGCTGAGGTCTACCGGACCGGGTACGACGATCGCGACCTACTCCAGTTTCAGATCACCCCCGAGCAGGTCATCACGCCAAAGGGCGAGTCCTTGGGGGCTAAAGCAGCATCGGATTTCTACGCGCGCTATGACGTATCCCCAGGGAGATTTACCGCCATCTTGATCGGAAAGGATGGCGGCGAAAAACTGCGGCGTACCGACGAAAAGCTAGGCCATGAACTGCTCTTCCGCACGATCGATGCCATGCCTATGCGGCAGCGCGAGATGAAAAATGATCCCTGAAATGGCTATCCTCGCATTTGCTTGTAGGCGTTGATCAGGCCGTTGGTCGAAGCATCGTGGCTGCTGACCTCGGCGGCACCGTCCAATTGAGGTAAGATGGCTTTGGCCAGTTGCTTGCCTAGCTCCACGCCCCACTGATCGAAGCTGAAGATATTCCAAATGACCCCTTGGGTGAAAATCTTGTGCTCATACATGGCCAGCAGTTGGCCCAAGGTGTAGGGCGTGATCTGCTTGACCAAGATCGAGTTGGTAGGGCGATTGCCTTCGAAGACCTTGAAAGGCGTCAGGAAGTCGATTTCCTCCGCCGACTTGCCGCTCGCTTGCAGCTCCTCGCGCACTTCTGCCTCGTGCTTTCCTCTCATCAGGGCTTCAGTCTGAGCAAAAAAGTTGGCCAACAACTTGGGATGGTGGTCGCCGAGAGGGTTGTGGCTGATGGCCGGCGCGATGAAATCCGCCGGGATGAGCTTGGTGCCCTGATGGATGAGCTGGTAAAAGGCATGCTGTCCATTGGTCCCTGGCTCCCCCCAGATGACAGGCCCCGTTTGCCAAGCGACCTTTTGTCCATCGCGAGCCACGTGCTTGCCGTTACTCTCCATATTGCCCTGCTGAAAGTAGGCCGCAAAGCGATGTAGGTACTGGTCGTAGGGCAAGATCACTTCGGTCTCTGCGCCAAAGAAGTTGTTGTACCACACGCCGATGAGCGCCAAGATGACGGGCAGGTTTTCGCTGAAGGGCGCCGTGCGGAAATGCTGGTCCATGCTGTGCCCCCCGGCTAGGAATTGCCTGAAATGTTCGAAGCCGATGGTGGCGGCCACACTCAGCCCGATGGCCGACCAGACGGAGTAGCGTCCACCCACCCAATCCCAAAAGCCAAACATATTGTTGGGGTCGATGCCGAACTCGGCCACACCCTGGGCGTTGGTCGAGAGGGCCACGAAATGCTTGGCGATGTGTGCCTCATCCTTAGCCGTGCCCAAAAACCACTCGCGCGCGGTGTGAGCGTTGGTCATGGTCTCCTGGGTGGTGAAGGTCTTCGAAGCCACCATAAAAAGGGTGGTTTCGGGCTTCACGTGCTTGAGGGTCTCAGCGATATGGGTGCCGTCGACGTTGGAGACGTAGTGGACACTGATGCCGGGCTGCCAATAGGGGCGCAGCGCTTCAGTTACCATCACCGGCCCAAGGTCCGAGCCCCCGATACCGATGTTGACGAGGTCGGTGATTTTTTGGCCCGTGTAGCCCAGGTGCTCACCGTTGTGCAGGCGCTCGACGAAGGCTTTCATGTGGTCCAGCTCGGCCATCACTTCGGGCATCACGTCTTTGCCATCTACGTGGATGGGGTCGCCGCTGAGGTTGCGCAGGGCCACGTGCAACACGGCACGGCCCTCGGTCTGGTTGATCTTCTCGCCCGCAAACATGGCCTCGATGGCCTCCTTGAGTTGCACCTCACTGGCCAGGGCCAGCAGAGCTTGCATGGTGTCCGCCGTGATCCGGTTTTTGGAGTAGTCGAGCAGGATGTCTTCGAAGCGCTGCGAAAAGCGCGTAAAGCGCGCGGGGTCCTCGGCAAACAGGTCGGCCATCTGCCGATTTTTCATGGCCTGATAATGCTGAGTCAAGCTTTGCCAGGCCGAGGTGCTGCTTGGATCGATGGTGGGTAGCATGGGAATAAAAGGTTGGGAATGGGTGATCGGGGTGATCGGGGTGATCGGGGTGATCTAGGTGATCGGGGGTGGTCTAGGTGGTCTAGGTGATCGGGGTGATCTAGGTGATCGGGGTGATCTAGGTGATCGGGGGTGATCAAGACACACGACCACATTGTTCACTGATCATTGTTCACTGATCACTGATCACTGATCATTGATCCCTGTTGACAGCCAAAGGTAGCAAAACCATTTACCATTGCCAGTGGTGGCGCAGTCTGTCAAGGGGCGATCGCTCAGGCTTGCGACATCAAAAAGGACGCACGGTGGCAGCCGTGCGTCCGAAAAAATC
>CAYVAP010000373.1:0-5416 GCA_964449365.1 uncultured Bacteroidia bacterium | reverse complement strand
CACCCATGGCGGGGCTTAAGCCAAGTCGCCCGGGTCTTTCGCCGCAGGGAAAACCTCCTAACTGGTAAGGTCGAAAGCGAAACGCACTACTTCCTCCTTTCCCGCAAAGAGGCCGCAGAAATCACCGCAAGCTGGATTCGGGGGCATTGGCGCGTAGAAAACCGCTTCCACTGGCAGCTAGATGTGTATTGCAAAGAAGACCTCGACCGCAAAAGGATCAGAAACGCCGCCGCGAACTTTTCGGCTGTCCGCAAAATGGTCCAGAATCTTCTACTCAACTTCAAAGCCAAAAAAGCAGCGTGCACAGGAAACGAAAGTTAACCGCCAAAAACCCGAAACTCAGAGATCAAATAATCCAAAGCGTGTAGATGCTTTTGCTCTGGGGGCCATCGCCGCAGGAAGTGCCTTCTTTCTACTCCAGTGAAACATCAAAGAATGAGAGGTAGTTTTTTGTTGTGAGGTTTCGTTTGCAGTTTGTGAAGCGCAGAGCTGAGTCGTCATTGGCTTAGCCGCCAATCTGCCAAGACAGACTAATCCCTACCCCCACCACCTATGAAAAGATTCATCCGCATCGCGCTGATCAGCCTTTCAGCGCTGTTTTTGATCCTACTGATAGCCCCCTTCCTGTTTCAGGACAAAATCAAGGCCCTGATTCAGGAGGAGATCGACCAGTCCGTCAACGCCGAAGTGTACTTCGGCGAGGTGGGCCTGTCCTTCATTCGCAACTTCCCCAGCGCCCGCATTTCGCTCGACGATTTTGGGGTGGTGAACCGAGAGCCATTTGCCGGAGACACCCTGGCCGCAGGCAAATCATTCGTCTTGGTGGTAGATCTGATGAGCGTCATCGCTGGCGACAACATCACGCTCAAACAAATCATTCTCGACGACGCCCAGGTGCACGTGCAGGTGCTCGCAGACGGCACGGCCAACTATGACATTGCCATCGCTGACAGTACCACTGAAGCCGAAGCAGATACTGCGGCCAAAGAGCCCAGCCACTTTGCCATTGCCCTCGAAGGCTACGAGCTAAATCGTGCCCGCATCGTCTACGACGATGCTACCCTGCCCATGCACCTCTCCATTCAGGGGCTCGATCACCAGGGGCGCGGCGACTTCACCGCCGAGGTCTTTGACCTCGAAACCCGCACCAAAGCCGAAGCCGTCACCGCCGTGTATGACAAAGTGGCCTATCTCAATCGCACCCAGCTCGATGCTGATTTCAACGCCAACATCACCCTGCGCGACACCATGGTCATCGCCCTGCGCGACAACCAGTTTACTCTCAACGGCTTTGCCCTCAGCCTGGCGGGCATGATCTCGATGTGGGAAGAAGACGTGGACTTCGACCTCACCTACGGGGCCCAGCGCAGTGATTTTCGCAGCCTGATGTCGCTGGTGCCTGCGGTCTACACCGAAGACTTTGCTGGCCTACAGATCGACGGCGGGATTGCTTTCGATGGCTACGTCAAAGGGCGCATGAGCGAGACCTTGCTGCCCGGCTTTGGGTTGAACCTCAAGGTCGACAACGGTAAGATTCAATATCCCGATCTGCCCAAAGCCATCAGTGCCATCCTGGTCGATCTGGGCATCGACTATCCCGGTGGGGCCGACCTGGAATCACTAGCCATCGACCTGCGACAAATGCACGCCGAGCTAGGAGCCAATCCGCTCGACATGAGGCTGCAGATGAAAGGGCTGGAGCGCATCGCGCTAAATGGCATGGTCAAAACCAACCTCGATCTCGCCTCCCTCACCCAGATGGTTCCCATGGAAGGAACCACTCTCAAAGGCCAATTTGCCATGGATGCGACCTTCGATGGCGTGTACGACGAAACGGCGGGCACCTTCCCCACCGTCGATGCCGTGATGGATCTGAGCAACGGCTACCTCACAAACGCTGCGTATCCTGCCGAATTGTCAGAGTTGGGCTTTCACGGCGAGCTGAAGGACGCCGACGGAACCCTGACCTCTGCCGTGCTGGAGGTACCTCGCTTTCACTTCCTGCTCGACGGCGAGCCCATGGATGGTAGCTTGCGGGTAACGAACTTTGACAATCCCGGCTACGTGCTGAAAGCCAACGGCCAGCTCGACCTGGCCAAGCTGATGCAGGTCTATCCCATCGACAGCATGACCTTGGCGGGCAAAATTTTCATCGAAGCCTTCGAAACCCGCGGTACTTATGCCGCCATCGAAGCCGAACGCTACACCGACCTGCCTACCTCTGGGCGCATGCGGGTAGAAAACTTCGTCTACGCCGATCCAGAAACGCCCAAAACGGTGATCGAAAGCGGCACCTTGACCTTCACCCCTGATCGCATGAAGCTGGCCGCCGCCAAGGGCAACATCGGCCGCACCGACTTCCAACTCGACGGCGACATCAGCAACTACCTGGGCTACGCACTGCTCGACAACCAGATTCTCCAGGGAAACCTAAGCCTCCAATCGCAGTTGGTCGACGTCAATGAATTCATGGGCGAGGCAGAAGCCACGCCAGTCAGCGAGGGCACAGCTAGCCCCCCAGCCCCTGAAGAAGAGGTGCCCATGGAAGTGGTGCCGGTGCCAGAGGGCATCGATATCGTCTTCAACGCCAGCATCGACCAAATCCTCTACGACAACCTCACCCTTACCGATCTCACCGGGACCATCGAAGTGGTCAACCAGGAGATCGATATGAGTAACCTGCGCTTTGACATGCTCGACGGGCAGGTAGTGATGAATGGCCTCTACAACACCCAGAATCCGCGCGAGCCTCTCATCAACTTCTATCTCGACGTCGCTGAGCTATCCATCCCCAAAGCTTTTGCCTCTTTTGCTACCATACGAGAAATCGCACCCGCACTAGAGAGGGTCAATGGCATCGTCAACACCGAATTTGGCATCAAAGGGCCCCTCGATCAGGCGATGATGCCCAAGCTGGAGCGCCTCAATGGACTGGGGAAATTTCAGGTGCTGCGGGGGCAGTTGACCGGCACCCCGATGCTCGATGCGATCTCCGAAAAGACCAAGCTAGCCAACCTCACGCCCATGGACCTGAAGGATCTCAAGGGGAGCTTTACCATCGAAGATGGATTCTTGATCATTTCTCCCCTTGACCTCCAAGCTGGCAATACCACCCTGACTCTGGGCGGCCGACAGAGCCTCGCTGGCGAACTCGACTACACCGTGACCATCGATGCGCCCACCGGGCAAGTGGGACAAGCCGCCGTGAACGCCCTCAACAATCTGGCCGGCACCAGCTTTGCGGGCAGCGACCGCATAAAAATCGACCTCAGCGTGGGCGGTACCTCCGAGCAGCCTCGCATCACGGGGGTCAAGGATGGCGGGGAGGCCGGAGACGCCCTCAAGGAGCAGGTGGCGGATCAGGCTGAAGACGCCCTCAAGGATAAAACCGGGGTAGACATCGAGCTAGACCAAGACAGCCTCCGGCGGGAGGCCGAGCGCCTCAAGCAAGAAGCCCAGGACTCCGTGCGCCGAGCGGTAGAAGTACGCAAACAGCAGGTAGCCGATAGCCTGGCTAAGGCGGCAGAAAAGGCAAAAGAGGAAGCCAAAAAGAAAGCAGAAGAAGAAGCCCAAAAGGCCCTCGAAGATCTCAAAGGGAAGTTTGGGCTGCCAGGGGGCAAAAAGAATAAAGACAACTGATAGCGCCTCCTGCCATCTGAATGATTGAAGTGATTCGGCCCGGAAATATGCCCGAAATCCCGGTCAGCCTTTGAGCCTTGGCACGATTGTTTCGTACCTTTGATTCTCCCTTGTCCTCATTCTCTCTTTGTTTCATGCGCTGATCGATGCTACGGTAACGCTTTTGCCCGTTGAGCCGTGCTCGATCTCCTTTTGTTTGACATACACCTATGTACGAAGAGCCCGTTATCCAACCACGCGAGAGGTATCCTGGTACCTTGGCGCAGTGGTCAGTCGAAGGACATACCCTTCACTGCCGCTGCGACAACCAGGTTTTGTTGCGCGTTTCGGTGCTGACAGATCATATCCTACGGCTTCGCTTTGCCGTCGACGGGTACTTTCCGAGCGATTTCTCTTACGCCATCGACCCTGATTTTCAGCCTGGTATCCCTGATTTTGAGGTGGAAGAAACCGCCGAGCACCTACTGCTACGTACCGCAGCGGTAGAGTGCCGCCTTAGCCGCGAGGGGCTCAGAACCACCATGCTGGACCGCACCGGGCGGGTGTTGCTCGACGACGAAAAGGGCTTTCACTGGGAAGAGAGCGACTATGGCGGCGAAATCGTGATGATGAGCAAGCAGACCCACGCCGACGAATCCTACTTTGGCTTGGGAGATAAGAGCTGCGGCTTCAACCTGCGCGGCACCCGCCTGGCCAACTGGAACACCGACTGCTTTGGCTACCACGGCCAGTCGGACCCGCTCTACCGGGCCATTCCCTTTTACTTTGGCCTGCGTGAAGGGCAAGGTTACGGTGTTTTTTTCGACAACAGCTTCGAGACCTTTTTCGACTTTGCCCGTGAGCGGCACGATGCCACCAGCTATTGGGCCCACGGCGGCGAGATGAATTACTACTTCATCGCCGGGCCGGAGCTGCTACGCGTAGCCGAGCGCTATGCCCAACTGACCGGACGCCCGGAGCTGCCCCCCCGCTGGTCGCTGGGCTTTCATCAGTGCAAGTGGAGCTACTATCCCGAGGCGGTGGTGCGCAACCTGGCCAGCGAGTTTCGTCAGCGCGAAATCCCCTGCGATGCCATCTACCTCGACATCGACTACATGGATGGCTACCGCTGCTTTACCTGGAACCACGCGTATTTTCCGCAGCCCAAGCAACTGATCGACGACCTACGGGCCCAGGGCTTTCGTACGGTGGTGATCATTGATCCGGGTATCAAGATCGACCACGACTACTGGGTGTTCAAAGAGGGAATGGCGCACGATGCCTATCTCAAGCGCTTGGATGGTCCCTACGCCAAGGGGAAAGTCTGGCCGGGCGAATGCTATTTTCCTGACTACACCCGCCCTGAGGTGCGCGCGTGGTGGGCCAGCCTCTTCCGCGACCTCATTCGCAAAAATGGCGTCGCCGGAGTCTGGAACGACATGAATGAGCCGGCGGCTTTCGAAGCCGAGACCAAGACCCTGCCCATGGACATCATGTTTGACTACGAAGGCAACCCGGCCAGCCACCGCAAAGCCCACAACGTTTACGGCATGCAGATGTCGCGGGCCTCGTATGAGGGGGTCAAGCATTTTGCCTACCCCAATCGTCCCTTCATGATCACCCGCGCCACCTACTCGTGCGGCCAGCGCTTTGCCTCGGTCTGGACCGGCGACAACGTAGCCAGTTGGGAGCATCTTTGGCTGGCTAGCATCCAGACCCAGCGCCTCTCGGTGTCGGGCTTTTCGCTGGCAGGCTCCGACATCGGCGGCCTCAACGACACCCCCGCCGGCGAGCTCTT
>CAYVAP010000372.1:0-5416 GCA_964449365.1 uncultured Bacteroidia bacterium | reverse complement strand
GGCTTTTTCCAATGCTATTTGCCATTCGCCCCAACATCCCCTATCTTATGGCAAACATCACTCCCGGTTATTTATGGCTCAACAAACGACCCTCGCCCTTGTCCAGGATGATCCCTGGCTGGCACCTTATCAAAATGACCTTCAGCAACGCCTCGACCGCTACTATGAGATCAGATCGGCCATCGAGGCCGGAGCGGGTAGCCTACACACCTTTGCTCAGGCGTATCGATATCTTGGTTTCAATTATGACTCGCAGGCACAGGGCTGGTACTACCGTGAGTGGGCCCCCCGAGCCGATCAGCTCTACCTCATCGGCGACTTCAATGGTTGGGATCGCCGCAGCCATCCCCTCAAGCGTAATGACACAGGAGTATGGGAAATATTCCTGCCAGATGGTGAATATGCAGACAGATTCACCCACGAGAGCCTGCTCAAGGTGCACGTGATCGGGGCTAATGGCGGCCACGACCGCATTCCGACTTATATCCGCCGAGCAGTACAAAACGAAGACACCAAGGACTTTGCCGGGCAACTCTGGGCCCCGGCAGCCCCCTTTCACTGGAGCGACGAGGCGTTTGATCCCAGCCAGATGGGCGCACCCGTGATCTATGAATGCCACACGGGCATGGGCCAGGAGAAGGAGGGGCTAGGCACTTACCGCGAATTTGCCGACAACGTCCTGCCTCGCATCCACAGTCTGGGCTACAACGCCATCCAGATGATGGCCGTGCAGGAGCATCCCTATTACGGATCCTTTGGCTACCACGTCTCAAACTTTTTTGCGCCCTCCTCGCGCTTTGGTACGCCCGAAGACCTCAAGTATCTCGTAAACCAAGCCCATGAGCTGGGCATCGCCGTGATCATGGACATCGTGCACAGCCACGCGGTAAAAAACTTCGCCGAAGGGCTGAATAATTTCGACGGCTCCGAAGATCAGTATTTTCACGCAGGCAGCCGCGGCTACCACGAGGGCTGGGATTCCAAGCTCTTTAACTATGGCAAGCCTGAGGTGCGGCAGTTCCTGCTGTCAAATATTGCCTACTGGCTGGAAGAATTTCACTTCGATGGCTTTCGCTTCGACGGGGTGACCTCCATGTTATACTTTCACCATGGCAATGTATCCTTCGACCACTACGACAAGTACTTCAAAGAGGACGTAGAGTGGGATGCCATCACCTACCTGCAATTAGCCAATGACCTCACCCACGAGATCAAGCCCGGTGCCCTGACCATCGCCGAAGATATGAGCGGGATGCCTGGAGCCTGTCGTCCGATACCGGAAGGGGGGCTAGGCTTTGACTATCGCCTGGGCATGGGGATCCCTGACTACTGGATCAAGCTGCTCAAGCATCAGCGCGACGAAGATTGGAATGTTCATGCGCTGTGGGATACCCTCAACAACCGACGCTGGAAAGAAAAGACCATCGCCTACGCTGAGTCGCACGATCAGGCTCTGGTGGGCGATAAGACCATTGCCTTCTGGCTGATGGACAAGGAAATGTACTTTCATATGAGCATCGGCGATGACCACCCGGTGATCGACCGCGGCATAGCCATCCACAAGATGATCCGCCTGATCAGCGGGGCCGCCGGAGGCGAGGGTTACCTCAACTTCATCGGCAATGAATTTGGCCACCCTGAGTGGATTGACTTTCCTCGTGAGGGCAACGACTGGTCTTACCAGTATGCGCGACGACAATGGTCGCTGGTAGACAACCCCGAGCTCAAGTATCAGTGGCTCAACCATTTCGACCGGGCCATGGTACAGCTCTTCCGGGAGCATCAGATCCTGGAGGCCCTGCCCGCTCAGCCGCTCAACCTCGATGAAACTAACAACGTGATCATCTTTGAGCGCAACAACCTGATCTTCGTTTTCAACTTTCACCCCGAGCGGGCCATCCCCGACTACCGTTTTCCGGCCCACCTACCGGGCGATTACCGCATCGCCCTCAATTCTGACGCACCCGAGTTTGGGGGCTTTGACCGTATCGACAGTGGCTTGACCTATTCCACCGTGGAGCAAGACGGTAAGCCCATGCTCAGCGTCTACGCCACCAACCGTACGGCGCTGGTGCTGCGGCGAATCGATTGATCCTGTAAATCTTGTCCAAATGCTGTAAATTCTGTCCCAATCGATGATGTCCAGCAGGCTGTGATCACGCATGTCGAATGCGAAGCACCATTGGAATGGGGGAAAATCGAGCTTTAGAGCTTACCATCTCCCCCGCGAACGGCTCCTTCGGTGCCGAGTTTGGCGTGGATCTGTTTGCGCATCTGCATCAACACCATGTTGCTTTCGAGGTACTGATCCATGGCGGCTTCGTCTTGGCGGGCCTGAGCGTCCTTGAGGTTGTCGCGGCATTCGCGCAGCAGCTTTTCCACCTTGCGGGCCTTATAGTGATAGACGGCTCCTTCCACCACTTTGCGCAAGTTGCTGTCATACTCGATGGGTAGGCTGATCTTGTTCCACAGCTCGCTGGTCTCAGGGTGAGTAAGTAGGCCCGACACCAGGCGGGTGATGCCTGAGTCGCGATGGTTGAGGTAGCGGTTGAGGTCGAGGGTTTCTTTTTGGTCGAATTCTGCAAACATCTCTTCCCGCAACTGCTGGAAAGTTTGGTTTTCGAAAGTCAGGCCCTCCAACTCATCCATCAGGTAATCCATGAGCAAAGTTTGCTCATATTCGATGGGGTTGCCCTCCTCGTCTTCGAGCGGGCCGTCTGCTTCGGCAAAGGACTGGTCGAAATGGCTGACCATGATGCGCAGCAGTTCTTTTTCCTGCTGGGCCAGTTCGAGCTGTTCGAAGCTCTTGAGCTCTTTGACCTCACCGCCCTGCTCCCGCTGGATACGCGCCTGCTCGCGCCGCTGCTCCTTGACCGCCTGCTTGTTGACCTCGCGCAGCGACTCCTCCACCGCGTGGGTCATCAGCGCCTCAGTGATCTCGACCTTTTGGGCCACGTGGCGCACGTACATCTGCCGCTGCACCAGGTCGGGCACCAAGGCCACCGTCTCGGCCAGGCCCCTGATCAACTCGGCCTGCACCTGCGGGTCGCTTTGGTCTTTGCCCTCAGTGAGCACCCGCATCTTGAAGTCGAGGAAGCTGAGTGCTTCTTTTTGGGCGTAGTCGAGGAAGCCCTGCGCCCCTTCCTGCCGCACGAAGCTGTCGGGGTCGTGCTGGTCGGGCAAAATCAGCACCTTGGCCGACATCTCGGCCTTGAGCAGCAGGTCGATGCCCCGGTTGGCGGCCTTGACCCCGGCGGCGTCGCCGTCGTAGATCATCAGCACGTTGGGCGTGAAGCGCTTGATCAGCCGCACTTGCTCCACCGTGAGGGCCGTGCCGCTACTGGCCACCACGTTTTTGATGCCGTTTTGGTGCAGTAGGATCACATCCATGTAGCCCTCGGTGAGGAGGCAGAGGTCTTGGTCGCGCATGGCCTTTTTGGCCAGATGCAGGGCGTAGAGAATCTGCGACTTGTGATAGACCTCCGACTCCGAGGAGTTGATGTACTTGCCGACGTCCTTGCGGTTGCCCAGGATACGCCCGCCGAAGCCCACGATCTTGCCCACCGGATTGGCGATGGGAAACATCACCCGCTCGCGAAAGCGGTCGTAGACCTTGCCGGTCTTCTCCGAATGGCTGACCAAGCCCAGTTCTTTGAGGTACTCCTGCTGATGCTGCGCTTTCTGGGCAGCGTGGGCCAGCGCCTCCCAGGCGGCAGGTGAGTAACCAAGCTGAAATTCCTCGATGGTGCTCTGCAAGATGCCCCGCTCCTTGAAGTAGCTCAGCCCGATGCGCTTGCCCTCCTCGGTCTGCAACAACTGCTCGTGAAACCAGCGCGCCGCCCACTCATTGACAATCAAGAGGCTCTCGCGTTTGTCGCGCTGCACCTTTTGCTCGGGCGTTTCTTCCTCTTCCTCGATTTCGATGCCATATTTGCGAGCCAGGTGCCTAAGGGCCTCGACATAGGTGTAGCCCTCCATTTCCATCAGGAAATTGATGGCGTTGCCACCCTTGCCTGAGGAAAAATCCTTGTAGATGCCCTTGACGGGATTGACGGCGAAGGAGGGAGTTTTTTCGGCTGCGAAAGGCGAGAGGGCCCAGTGGTTGGCCCCTTTCTTTTTAAGCTGGACGTAGTCCGAGACCACGTCTACGATGTCTGTCGCGGCGTAGATCTGATCGACGATATTGGAGGGGATGCGGCCCAAAGGAAATTGAGAATTAGGGATTTGTGATTCGGAATGGATAACTCCCGTCGTACCCAGCGGGTTCCTGAGAATCTGAGAGCAGTAAGACGGACATTTTTTTCAAAAATACGGCTTTGGAGGCGGGGGTCAAACCTTTATTAAGATTGAACAGTAGCCATGTGACAACTTAATATGCGAACAGGCAAAACCTCATCGATTCTTTTTGCCAGCGCGCGCTATTTTTTCACCATATTTAAACCACATGATCACGCTTCTCGATGGCGGCTTGGGCCAGGAAATCTACAAGCGATCCAAACAACCCGCCAGGCCACTTTGGTCTATCGCGGTGATGCAAGCATCGCCCGAAACGGTACAGTCGGTACACCGAGACTTTATCGAGGCGGGGGCCAGGATCATCACGCTCAATACCTACACGGCCACACCTTCGCGCCTGCGGCGCGATGGCGACCCTAAGCAGTTACAAGATATCCACGCTCAGGCGATACAACTGGCGCAGGCGGCCCGCGATGAAGCCGGCCAAGCCGTGCAAATTGCAGGCTGCCTTCCTCCCTTGGTGGGTAGCTACGACGCCCTGCACACGCCCTCGTATGAAGATTGCCTGGCCGAGTATCGGCAAATGGTAGAGGCGCAGGATGGAGGAGTAGATCTCTTTTTGATCGAGACCATCTCGACCTTGCGTGAAGGGATGGCGGCGGTTGAAGCCGCCCGGGAGAGCGGCAAGCCTGTGCTGTTGAGCTTCACGGTGTCTGACGATGCGCCGCAAGTAATTCGCTCAGGGCAGTCGCTGCTGGAAGTGGTGGCCAAGGTAGCCAAGTTGCCTCTCTCGGCCTTGCTGGTCAATTGCGCCACCCCTGAGGCCATCGGACGAGCCATCGACCTGCTCGCGACGGGCCCTTTTCCATACGGTGGCTACGCCAATGGTTTTGTCTCGGTAGAAGCTCTCAAGCCCGGTGGTACCGTAGATGTGCTACGCGCCCGGCAGGATTTGCCCCCCGAAGCCTACGCCAAAGACGTCATGGCCTGGGTTGGCAAAGGAGCCAGCATCGTGGGGGGCTGCTGCGAAACAGGACCTGCCCATATTGCAGCAATGCGACAGCAACTAGAGGACGCCGGGTATCGAGTGGGAGGCTTGAGCCTATGAAGGGCAACCGCTCAACCCTTAGTAACGCGAAAAAAATTACTTCCCGATTTTGCGAAGAGATCTCGTTCGTAG
>CAYVAP010000371.1:0-5439 GCA_964449365.1 uncultured Bacteroidia bacterium | reverse complement strand
CTCTCAACCTCTCAACCTCTTATCTTCGAGCGAAGAATGCCAACTGATTTTTTGAGCGTTACTAAGTATCGAAAGGCATCTTTTTTCCACGCTGAATCGTCCTCTTATGCAAAAATGGCTTCTTTCTCTGGTAGTGGCTTGGGGGCTGATCGCTTCCGCAGCCGCGCAGTCCATCCCTACTCTTGACTACGCAGGCTTGCAGCAGTACATGCAGCAGCAGCATTCCTCCGACACCACCGTAGTCTACAACTTTTGGGCGACCTGGTGTCGCCCTTGCGTGGCCGAGATGCCCTATTTTCAGCGACTAGACAGCCTGTACGCCGATCGACCCTTTAAGTTGGTGTTTGTCAGCCTGGACTTTCCAGATCAAAAGGCCCGCCTCGAAGCCTTTGTGGCGCGCAGAGGCATACAGACCGAAGTGCTACACCTCGACGAAGCCGACCAGAACACCATGATCGATGGCATCAGCCCCGATTGGAGCGGGGCCCTTCCGGCTACTCTCATCGTAGGCCCCCAAGGCCGAGCCTTCAAAGAGCAAAGCTTCACCTACCAAGAGCTCTCAACCTGGGTAGAGACCATGCTGCCTTGAATGCGCTGCAGAAGTTCTTGGCAGGTTGCCTACCCCTCACCTACATGAACGGCTAGGGGTATAAGGGAATAAGGTATGAGGGAATAAGATATAAGGGTATCAGGCACTTTGGTCAGCCCTCGTTCATATTGGCTCGCTCAGTGGCCGTTCCCAGCGGCTATATTTGCTCATCTATATGAGCGGTCAGGGGTATAAGGGATAAGGGTATCAGGCACTTTGGTCAGCCCCCGTTCATATTGGTTCACTCAATGGCCGCGCCCAGCGGCTATATTTGCTTTCAATTACGAATTACGAATTTCGAATCACGAATTTCGAATCATACGCACTACCCCTCCACGCCACGAATCACTAGCGAATCCTTGAGCTGATCCCAGTAGATGAACAAGCGCAACCGGATCTCTCGCCGCCACTCTGAGGCGCGAGTTTGCGGCATACGACTTTCGTGTATCCACTGCTGATCGAGGCGATGATACAGGCTAATGGCCGTGCCGTAGCGCTGCTCTAGTTCCTGCTTGACCGCGATGAGGCTGGTATTGCGATAGACCAGCGTGTTTGTCTGCCAGGAGAGGGAGGGGCTTGCTGTGAGTTGCATAGGTTTGTCAGGTGAATGATTCTCTTCCAATGACGAGCATACGGGAAGCAGCGTGGCCTGCACTCATGTATTTTTTTTTGCTGCCCCCGAGATAGCTCCTTCTCGACCGAGCACTACGGCCCCTGTACGCGCCAGCAGAATGCGGGATAATAAGCACAGAGTCAGCCGCCGATCGACCGCATCCCCTACTTCACCCATCGCTTTCTCCACCAAGCCGACAACTTTGTTCTCCTTCGCCTGGTTAGACCTTCAACTCCAAGCAACTCATCGGCATGAAACTGTTTAAGCGCAAACCCTCTCCTGAAAAACAGTTGGAGCAGCTCATGCAAGCCATCGAAGAGCCTGACCTCGATCAGATCCGTGCTTTGGTGGAGCAAAACCGCGACCTGCTCAGCGCTCGCAATGCCTTCGGCGTGTTTCCACTGATGTATGCCATTTTTCGGGATCAATCAGCCGCGCTCGAGCTGCTACTGCAATTGGGCAGCGACCCCGAAGCCATCAGCCGAGACGGTGGCTCCATGCTCACCCTGGCCTCGGTCGAAGGCCAGACAGACTCCGTGCGCATCCTGCTCGCTCATGGCGCCAATGCCAACGCCGTAGATCGCTTTGGGGCGACCCCGCTGATGTACGCCAGCCAGCTCAATCATACCGAGGTGGCCCGGCTCCTGATTCAAGCCGGGGCCGAGGTGCAAGCCCGCGATACCGAGGGCGACACGGTGCTGATGTACGCCGTCAATCGTGAGCAAACCGAAATGATTCGCCTACTGCTCGACGCCGGTGCGGATCCCCGAGCCCGCAATTTCGACAACCAGACCGCCCTCGACAAAGCGCGCAGCCCCGAGATCGAAGCGCTCGTTGCCGAGTATCTCTGAGCTCAATCCCCAACGATGCGCAGCCGCTGAGCGCTACGCTGTGCCCCCCGCTTCACCTGCAAGAGGTAGACCCCAGCAGGCAAGGCAGGCAAAGCGATGGTTACCCGCCCTTGACCTGGCGCAATGCTCCCTTGAGCCAACAGTCGACCCATTTGATCGAGTAATTGCCAGGCTCCGGCCACCTCGCTCCCTCGGTCAAAAGCTAAGGTGAGTCGATCCGTGGTGGGATTGGGAAACATTCGCAGCCAAGTAGAAGGAGCCGCCTCGGCCAAGCTCGTCGCATTTGCATCTAACACGCTAAGCGTACGACACCGAAGGTTATTTTGCTCATCGCTCTCCGCGAGTTGATCGGGATAGTCAGCCACGAAGATCACCCGATACGCACCGGGCACCACCGTGGAGGGAATTTGTACCCTCTGGCTGCCGCTTGCCGCCGGATTGCTCAGACTCAGCGCCTGGGTATCGGCACCTAGCAGGAGGTCCGTGGCATCGAGCAAGCAATCCTGCGAAAGCAAAATGGCCAGTTCCGAAATCTGAGGGCTGTCTACTCGATGGCTGAAATATTGGGTGTAACTGACCGTGAGGCTATCGCCCTGCCTCACGCTGCTTTGACTGAGCAAGCGATCAGTGATGAATACGTCGCCATCGCTGGGTACCGGGTTGGGGCAGGTATCCGCATCCTGGGCCAACAGGTCGCGGAGCTGAGGCAGCCAAGCATGAAACGCCTCGCCGGGGCACTCGGTGTAGCCGGGCGGGCATCCATCACGGTGGCCGAGGACTCGGGGCAACAGAGCCGCTGCGGGGCTGTGAAAGGCGGAGTCTTGTGGATCGAGGCCCAGCAGCGATGCGCGCCAGGCCAGCAGGTCGCGCAGGGCTTGCAGGGCCGCCGCCGAGGGCAGACTATCGATGTAGGTGCCGATCATTCCGACGCCCATGGTGTAGCCGTTGCGGGCGCACATGTGGGCCCCCTGGGCGTGATTGCCACCCGCGCGGCCTTCGTAGATGGTGCCATCGGGGGCAATGAGCCAGTTGTAGCCGATGTCGCCCCAGCCGAGCGTATTGGTGTGGTACTGCCAGATGCTAGCCACCGTAGCCGCGTAGGGGGGCGCTGCGCCCGTCGCGGTATGATGTACCACCAGGTGGCTGGTGGGGTTGTGGGCTGGCCACCAGGCAGGCGACCATTGGCCCTCGGGGCAACCCCAATCAGTGCGCGACACGTAGGCAGGCTGGGCACAGGCCGAGTCGCCCTGGGTGCGGGTGGGGGTAGCTCCCCTCAGGCGAGCAGAGGGAGAGAAGAAGTCGAGCTGTAGATGGGTGAGCCTGGCGGCTGGATCTTCGAAGGAAACCTTGAGCTGCACCTTAGTCGCCCCTGGATCCATCATCTGCAACGTGCTAGCACTTTCACGGACGGGCAGATCTGCATGGGGATCGCCCGGCAGATCTCGCCAGGGCTGCCATTTGCCTGCGGCGTCGGCCCAACGGTAGGCAAAGCGCAACCCCAAGGCAACCGGAGTGGCCTGCCAGCGCAGGGCCAACGATACGTGATGGGCGCGAGCAGAAAGGTCGATCCCTTGTGGAGCCAGCAGCATCCCCTGGCCACTAAATGCCTCATCCTGGCGCAGCCCTTCGGCCTCCCATGCGCCACCCGCGGGCGAAAGACGCTCGAAAGCGGTACGGGTCTGCAAATCGAAGCGCAGCCGCTGGGTCGATTGGCCCATCGTGAGGGGACCGGTCAAGACAAGCAGAGCGGCGAGGAAAAAAAAGCCATTGAAAAATCTGGTCATGGGATAAAGGTTTGGGTGAGAATTAGAGAGTGGCTCACCTGGATGAACGGTATACGGTATACGGAATGGGTTATCCCTGCATTTGGCATTTGCTCATCAAAGCGAACTATTCTAAAAAATGAAATAGGAACCCTGCCCATTCGTTTGTATATTTAAATACTGTCAGAACACTTTGCCCCCAGTGTCCATCAAATCCATTTAAAGCCCTGATTATGAAGTTTCCATTATTGAGTCTGGTGTTGCTATTGGCAAGCCTACAGTGGAGCATGGGCCAAACCATGCAAACGACCCCCGATGGCATTGCTTACGCAGTAATCGAAGCAGGAAGCGGTGCCTCTCCGGCAGAAGGTCTGGAAATGTCGGTTCACAATACCGTCTATGATGTCAACGGCAACAAGGTGATGTCTACCAGAGAGATGGGCTCGCCTTGGCACATCCTCATGGACATGACTGGTGATGAAAATGAAGATAACATGACGCGCGCTGCTTTCGTCATGAAAGAAGGAGGTACCTACCGCTTCAAGTTTCCCAAAGAAATGGTAGACATAGAGATGGTAGAAGATCTGCCTGGCGATCACGTATTTTTCGAAGTAGAACTTCTCTCGGTACAAGCACCTAAGCCTAGCGCGGCGAAGCTGTTGATGGAGTTGGGCCAAAAAGAAGGCCCCGAGGCCATGATGAAGCGCTACTCGGAGCTCTCGCGCAGCAACCCCGAGGGCTACACCATGCGCGAATCGGACTTCAACCAGGCAGGCTATCAGCTCATGGCATCCGAGCATATGGAAGAAGCCGGGGTGATGTTCATGCTCAACAGCCGCCTACATCCTCAATCTGCCAACGTATACGACAGCTTGGGCGATTACCACGCGGCTCAAGGCGAGACCGAGCGAGCCAAGGCCAGCTATGAGCATGCCCTTAAGCTGAATCCCAACTTTACCGCTTCGCAGCAAAAGCTCGAAAAGCTGGGGCAGTGATGCTCACCCCTCCTTAGAGCCACGCTCTATCAGTTCTTCCAGGGTATCGATTTTGCGCGCGCGTTCAAACGAGTACAGGTCTGGCTGCTGCTGATCGAGATGCCTGAGCAGGTTCAGGGCTCCTCGCAGCAACTGTTGCCCTTTTCCCCATTTTCCCTGCTCAAACCATAGCTCGGCCTCTTCGCGCATAAGATCGGCCATGATGCTGATTTGCTCTTCGGAGAGCTGATAGGTATTGGCCATCAGATCTGGCAGCGCCTCAGGAGAGGTATGCTGAATCTCGTGGTGGGTAACGGAGAAAAAAGAATCGTACACCTCACCGATCAACCGCAAGGCATCCTCATGCTGACCAGTGGTACGCAGGCCCATCAGCCGTGAAATCACGTGCCCGGCCTCTTCGATCAATCGCTGCAAATAATCACGTCGGTACATATCGCAAAAAAATCAGTGCCACTTTCTCACTAAAAACCACGCCTCACCTCTTGACTGAGAAGTGAGGCGTGATCGTAACCAGGGCGCAAGGTTGACCTAAGTAACGCTCAAAAAATAAGTTGGCCTTCTTCGCTTGGGAATAAGAGGTTGAGAGGTCGAGAGGTTGAG
Organism: uncultured Bacteroidia bacterium; assembly: GCA_964449365.1. GTDB lineage: Bacteria > Bacteroidota > Bacteroidia > J057 > J057 > CAYVAP01. Next base: position 28 of record CAYVAP010000371.1, on the reverse strand, counting down.
AGGTCGAGACTAAGAGATTGTACGTCCC
>CAYVAP010000370.1:0-5456 GCA_964449365.1 uncultured Bacteroidia bacterium | reverse complement strand
GCAGCTTTACCGAGTATGGCCCCGATCTCCATCAGTACAGCGACTACTATCCCTTTGGGATGGTGATGCCCGGGAGGAATTGGTCGGGGGGAGATTATCGCTTTGGCTTTCAGGGGCAGGAAAAGGATGATGAAGTAGCCGGAAGCGGGAACTCTTATACAGCAGAGCATTGGCAATATGATAGTCGATTGGGAAGAAGGTGGAATACAGACCCTGTTGTAAAACACGATCAATCTGGTTACAGTGCTTTTGCGAACAACCCGATTTGGTTTATTGACCCGACTGGGGCTGACTCAATATTTTATAATCAGGATGGAAGTGAAGCCAGGCGGGTTGAAATGGAAGGAGATCATACCTACTTTTTGGGCCATGCCGATGGGAATCTGACAATCAATGGCCAGTCTTTCTACCAAGGGAATAGCTACAACTCCTTTTTTGGTGATCAAACAAGCATGGGTTTATTTACAAATGTTGATGAAAGTACTGTTTCTACCAGGCAAGACGTAATGGATGTAATGAACAACTACGTTGATGCTCAACTGGATGATGGAGAAACCCTGGGCGGTTGGACTTTCCTTAGCAACTCTTCGGAAGAAGGGACCTATGACTTTAAAAACCAGGTTTTAGACCCTGCTCAAGAAAACGATAAGGTAGCTATGAGCACAGCCTACATGCACAATGGCATATTATATAACAGGAACGAAGCCGGAAATCTGCTGTGGGGAGCAGCCAGCTCACGGGCTGGTTTGAACTATGCACAGGTTTGGTTTGCAGCCCAGGGGTATACCATGGCAACAGAGTTGAGCAGTGATGAAATGGGTGAATGGAACGCAATACAGCTGGGCAGATTTATACGTAACAGACAAAATGGCTGGCATAACAACACGGACTTCTGGGGTACCCAAACTCAGGGGGAAGACCAGACAGCAGGTGGGCGTAATCCTTTACTCGAATATCAACGTGAACAGGCAAGAATAAAGCGGGAAGTTGAAAGGCTGAAAGACCCGCGTCATGTTCTCGGTGGGTATAAGTGGTAACAGAAAACGGAAACTAAAAATGCTGGTAAAATCTATATTACTAATGTTATTATTTATTCCTTCTTGTGGAAAATACCACGGTCTGGATTATGTCAAACAAGTACACGAAGAGAAGAAACACCTGTTGGAAGAGTTGAAAGCATCATTTGCGAAAGAAGAGAATGAAATCTCAACAATGAGCTGGGGAACCAATGGACAAGACATACAGATCAGAACTGTAGATGGCAAGTTTTATAAGCTGAAAAATTATTACGATCAGATACAGAACAAAGAGCTGATTGACCGGCAGGTCGAGTTGTTCAAACAGTTAGATATAAAGTTATTAGTTGGGTATAAGACAGGGGTTGTCATTGCCTTTAATAAAACAGGTGGTTGCCTAGATTTTGTTGGTTCAGATATCTTCGACCCCAACACAGAATACAACAAGCGAAAAATCCAAAACTATCAATCAGGGGCTAAGACTGACTGGATTTATGTAATTGATGAAAAATGGTATGTAAGAACAGAATGTGATTAAGGCCTCTCACCTCGCCACATTCTGTTCAAAGAACCCCTCTGGCGCGCGCTTGTAGCGCGTTGCCTTTAACCAATACCATCCAACTGGCCTACGTAGATGAAACCGTAGCCAGTGGCAGGTACACCAATGACATAGATGACCAGGCAGCAGGTAACTATGATTATGATGAGATAGGTAATCTCACCAGTGATGCTGCTGAAAGTATTGGTACAATAGATTGGTTCGTTAACGGAAAGATTAGAAGTATTGACAGAAGCATAACACCGACCAATGACCAACCTGATCTAACTTTTAATTACGGTCCCGATGGACAGCGTATCCGAAAAGCCGTAACTTGGAGTACCGGTGGTGATACCACCTGGTACGTAAGAGATGCACAAGGCAATGTTTACCCAGTGAAATGATGGCACATTATCTTTGAGCTATGTACGTATCGTATCCGTTCACCCAACCCACGTTTAAGATTCCCTGTTGAGGGTTAGCGCTTATCGCTGCGCTCGCGCAGCGTCCTCCCAGTAGATGCCGTTGGCCTCGGTGGGTTGGTCGCCGGGTTGCCAGCGGTGCCAGCGGGGGAGGTCGGGGTTGGGTTGCCAGCGGTGGGGCAGGAGCTCTTCGAGTTGGTTGACGGGGTGGTGGGGGATGGTTTCGAGGAGGTCGTGGAGATAGTCCACGGGGTTGAGGCCGTGAAGCTTGGCGGCGGCGAGGAGGCTGTAGAGGTGGCCGGCGTTTTGGGCGGCCTGTTCTGATCCGGCGAAGAGATAGTTCTTGCGGCCCAGGGCGATGGGTCGGATCTGGTTTTCGACGCGGTTGTTGTCGATCTCGAGGCGGCCATCGTCGAGGTAGCGCTCGAGGTAGGGGAAGCGCTTGAGGGCGTGAGCGACGGCCTTGCCGAAGCCGCTCTGAGGCAGGACTTTGGGATCCTCGGCCTGCTCGGTGAGCCAGGTCTTGGCGGCAGCAACCAAGGGCTTGGCCCAGCGCTGGCGTAGCTGGTAGCGCAGCACATAGGCTTCTTCGGGACTCTCGAGCTGTGCCATCAGGTCTCTGGCCCGTTGCTCAATGAGGTAGAGGCGCTTGATGAAGCTCAAGGCGGTGTCGATTTCGGTGGCGTAGCTGCCATTTTTGGCCTCGAAGAATTTGCGGCGCACGTGGGCGAGGCAGCCGATGAGGGTGATCTCGGGCCGCTGGTCAAAGGCTTCGTAGACGTTGTAGCCATCGGTTTGCAGGACGCCTGCAAAGTCCTGAAGGGTCTCCTCGGGGTATTGGCCGCCCCGACCGGGGTGGTAGTCAAAGAGAACCAGGCCGTTGAGCGGGTCATGATAGACCCAGTAATAGCCGCGATGCGCTTTGCCCGGTGGCGGTTTTTTACGCTTTAGGCCATCTTTAGGGAGCATTCGGATCGGATCGAGCACCCGGATGGTGGTTTCGTCCACCTGAAGGTAGCCGCTGCATAGCACCACCTGCCGATGAACCGCGAAGAGGGGGGCGAGCAGTTGGCACACCGCTGCGATCCAGCCCGAGACGGTGGCTTTGGGCAGCTTGACGCCCAGGCGCTCGAAGCGCTTGATCTGGCGATAGAGCGGCAGGTGGTCAAGGAATCTGCCCGCTCGCGGCATAAGCCGCCATCAGGGGATACATCTTCAATGAGCTGCGACGCGGGCGAGCCGTGGTTTTAATTGAGTCCATTGCTTAACTTTTGACCCAAAGGCCGCGACCAAGGGCAGCAGCACAAAATGGGGTTGGGGAAACGGATACATTACTCCTGATAAGTTTCTTGTTAAAGGAATTGAATCCCCTTCCGTGGTGAAAAAGACTCAATCCGAAAGAAAATGAAGCGATGGCTATCAAAGCTAAGTAAGCTAATGCTTGATCTTGAGCTAAAAGCTTCTAGGCGAAGGCATGGAAAAATTCTAAAATCAGAAATAGAATTAGACTATCCTGAACTCGATATCTCCGAAGTTTGGGTACTTGAGGTTCTGTGGCTTGATCTATCTGATGTGGGTTTAGCAAAGGAAATCATCTTGGATAGAAGATATTCGTATCCTTTCATGCAAGCGTATTCTAAATGGCCTGACAAAGTGGAAAACCTTGTAATCTATGAGTTATGCTTGATTAGGACCACTAATGATAGGTACTTTATCTTGTTTTTCGATCTAAATGCTGGTCCTGACCTTGTTAGAGGTAAACCTATCACATGGCTTGAGGAGACAAACAAAGATATAGCAGAATCACTCAAGCTAGGGGATCATTGGGCCTTCGCTCTATAACCCTCTGGCGCGGATTTGCCATCCATGCGAGTCTCTCTAAGCCACCTGTCCCGACCGCTCTTCTGAGCAGTCGGGACAGCGTCCATATAGGCTAGCGAGTGCTATACCTCAAAGTCATATCCGCCCTGTACCAGAAACTGTAGGGAGCATATCTGTTGCCCATGGAGCATATAAGTTGTCAGAAGTTATCTGGAAAAAGTTATCCACACACTTTGAATGAACTGCCCCGACCTATCAATGTGATGGGTCGGGGCAGTTGAAGTCCTCCCCAAAAATCGGACAGTGATTTAAGGTGATAATGATTATTTTATCAGCCACAAATTACTTGGAAATGAAGAGAAAAAGACGGACTTTTAGTGCAAAGCAAAAAGCCAAGATTGCCCTCGCGGCTTTACAAGAACGGCAGCCTGCCTCCGAGATTGCTAAGTAACGCGAGAAAAATAACCTCCTCCTTTTGCGCCGAGATCTCGTTCGCAGACAAGGAAGAAAAACCGAGTTTGGCGAGCCAAACGAGGCTTTTTCTGACGCAGGATGCGGGCGAGAGATCAAGTCAAAAGCGGAATTTATTTTTTGAGCGTTACTAAAGACTGGACTTTTGACACTCAGCGCTACCTTCCGTAGTTTCTAAAACATTGATAACCAGAAGTATACGCCAGACAGACATTGCACCCAATGCTATTTTTTGCGGTTTTATGAACGGCTCCCGTTTCTCCAAACCTCCAAAAAATAAAAATATCATTTGTGTGATAAATGAGGATTTTTTTGCGTGCTGTATGTATTTGTCTGATTTTCAGTAGGTTGTATCTATAAATGAGTAGTCTGAGATTGGAACTCTTGATAAAAATGCTTGTCAAAAGTCCAGAATTTAAGGTGATAATGATTATTTTATCAGCCACAAATTACTTGGAAATGAAGAGAAAAAGACGGACTTTTAGTGCAAAGCAAAAAGCCAAGATTGCCCTAGTGCCTGCAGAGCAAAGAAATTGACCAATTAGGGCGCAGGGATTTTCGTGCAGATCAAGGAAAAAAAGTTGAGCCTAGCGAGCTAGGCGATGCTTTTTTGACGCAGAGATGCGCGGAAAGACCAAGCCATAATGGTTAAGAATTTCGCTTTGCAGGCACTAGCGGCTTTACAAGAACGGCAGCCTGCCTCCGAGATTGCTAAAGAGCATGAGGTACACCCTAATCAGGTAAGCCAGTGGAAGAAACAAGCGCTGGAAATTCTCCAAACTGGTTTTGAAGATCAGCGCAAAACGGCGCGTTCTCATCAGGATCAGCAAGAGTTGGTCGAGCATCTTTACCAGCGAATTGGTCAGCTTCAGGTGGAGTTGGACTGGTTGAAAAAAAAATCTGAGCAGTTATAGCTCTTTGTCGTTGCGTTCTTTGATATCAGCTAGTTCAAGGTTGAGTGTAAGTCATCAGTGTGAGCTGTTGGGGCTGAGCCGCAGTAGCTATTACTACGAGCCAGTGGGCGAAAGCGCGGAGAATCTGCGGCTGATGCGCCTGATGGATGAGCAGTACCTCCAGACGCCATTTTATGGGGTAGGACAGATGACCCGCTTCCTGCGGCGCGCGGGGCACCCAGTCAATCCCAAGCGGGTGCGGCGGTTGCTGCGTAAGATGGGGTTGGTGGCTTTG
>CAYVAP010000369.1:0-5473 GCA_964449365.1 uncultured Bacteroidia bacterium | reverse complement strand
ACTTCTGACTTCTGACTTCTGACCTCTGAGATCGCTGCGCTGCGAGATGCGAGACCACCTCGGTCACCCTGACCACCCCGATCACCCTCTTCTCTGACTTCTGACAGGCCGAAGGCCGATCTGATCTCTGACCTCTGATCTCTGACCTCTGACCTCTTCTTTCCTATGACTGCCCTGAACCCCCTCATCATCCTTCTCCCCCTCCTTGGTGCACTGCTCAACGGCTTGTTGGGCTTCTTCAGTGAGGGCTTTCGCCGCAATGAACGCGTGATCGGCTTGCTGGCTACCATGGCCATCGCGGTGCCGTTTTTGCTGGTGGTGCTGGCCTTCGTGGGCTTTAGCGGGGAAACCATCAATTTTTCGCTCTTCACCTGGATGAAGGCAGGGGATTTGCAAATCGACTTTGCCTATCGGCTGGATGAGCTGTCGCTGACCATGGCGCTGGTGGTGACGGGCGTGGGGTCGCTCATTCACCTCTACTCCATCGGCTACATGCACGGGGACCCGGGGTACTACAAATTTTTCACCTACCTCAACCTTTTCATCTTCGCGATGAACAACCTCATCCTGGGCGACAATCTGGTGGTGATGTTCCTCGGTTGGGAAGGGGTGGGGCTGTGCTCCTACCTGCTGATCGGGTTTTGGTACCAAGACATGGAGTTCTCCAAGGCCGCGCAAAAAGCCTTCGTGGCCAACCGGATCGGCGACTTTGCCATGCTGGTGGCGATGTTTCTGGTGTTCCAGAGCCTCAGCGCGGGTGACAACCTGACGCAGTTGTCCTTTACGGAAATCCTGAACCATGATTTTGGGGACAGCACCTACTGGATTGCGCTGCTGGTCTTCATCGCCGCCACGGGCAAATCGGCGCAGATTCCGCTCTTCGTCTGGCTGCCCGACGCCATGGCGGGTCCGACGCCGGTCTCGGCCCTGATCCACGCCGCGACCATGGTTACCTCTGGCATTTACCTGATCGCGCGCCTTAGCCCGCTTTACCTGGAGGTGCCCGAGGTAATGAGCCTCATCGTGGTGGTGGCGGGCCTGACGGCCATCATCGCGGCTTTTACCGCCATCGCTCAAAACGACATCAAAAAGGTGCTGGCCTACTCCACTGTGTCGCAGCTCGGCTACATGTTCATGGCGCTGGGCGCAGGAGCCTTCACGGCGGCCATCTTCCACGTGGTGACCCACGCCTTCTTCAAGGCTTGCCTTTTCCTCGGCTCCGGCTCGGTGATCCATGCCATGGAACACACCCACGCGGTCAATGATCCGCAGGATATCCGCACCATGGGCGGCCTCAAGCGCTTCATGCCTGCCACGCGCAACACCTTCTGGATCAGCTCGCTGGCCATCTCGGGCATCATCCCGCTCTCGGGCTTTTTCTCCAAAGACGAAATCCTGGCCAGCCTCTTCCTCTTCGACAATGAGGCGTTTTCCATCTACAAGGTGATGTGGTTCGTGGGGCTGTTTACCGCCGTGCTGACGGCCTTCTACATGACGCGGGTGTCGATGCTGACCTTCGAAGGGGAGGAGCGCTTCGACGCCGCCGAGCATCCGCCGCACGAAAGCCCGGCTACTATGACCATTCCGCTCTGGGTGCTGGCCGCGCTGGCGGTGGTGGGTGGCTTCATGAACCTGCCTTACCTCCTGGCGCATGGCGATCTTCAGTTCCTGGCGCACTTCCTCGCAGGGGCGGACGTAGAAAACGCCGCGAGCATCCACCAAAACGCGACTTTCCTCAAAGAAATCATCCTGATCGGCCTCTCGACTGTGCTGGCCATCGGCGCAGTGCTCTATGCCCGCAACCTCTACCAGCGTCACCAGCTAGCTGGCGATGACAAGGTCAAGGGTTTCTTTGGCGGCTTTTACCGGACCATGGCCAGGAAGTTTTACGTAGATGAGATCTACCAAGCCGTCATCGTGTCGCCCTTCATGGCCCTCGGTAAGCAAGGCCTCACCTGGCTCGACCGCAACGTGATTGACGGCCTCGTCAATGGCTCCGGCACCGTGGTCAGCAACGTGGGCGAGGTCTTCCGCCGCTTGCAATCGGGCCTGGTCTCCAACTACCTCTTGGTGGTCACCTGCGGGGTAGTCGCCATGCTGGGGTATCTGCTGTTTGGGTAAAGCTATTTGGCGTAGGGGATTATCGATTTGGGTGCAATGGCAAAGAAGCTGATAACGAAGTTTATGGGAGTGGGAATCAATATGACTATGGGTTTAGGGTTTACAATCCGCAGATTGCTCGGTTCCTTAGCGTAGACCCTTTATCCCCCAACTACCCCTGGTACACGCCTTATCAGTTTGCTGGAAATAAACCCATTGAGTTTGTTGACTTAGATGGTCTAGAAGAACTACACTACTCAAGGAGGGATCCTCTCCAAGATGCCAACTTGATGCTTGCCAACTCAATAGGCGGCGCGCTTAATAATGCAAGAATTGCCCTTAACAATGCGGCAATCGATATAGCAGAGACATTTGGCTATAACACCGTTTCTGCGGAGGAGGCATCGGCTGCGGAGGGAAGATCGGTAGGTTGGCATGGGATCATGGAATTACATGGTCGGGGCTTGATTATATGATCAACGTTTTATAAATTTACGAATATCAAAAAATAGAGACAAGCAAAAATAGCCACAGCCATGGTCCGCTTTTTGGGGGTGTTGTATGCGTGTTTGATGATCGGCTCCCTCTTTGGCCAGGTAGAGGTCCGACTGCCAACAAATGGTCGTAGTATCCTATCAGCAGAGGAACTGTTGCAGCTGACGATCATTTCTCATCATCCCTTGCTACAGACGATTCGTCTGAGAGGGAGTCTAGAAAACCAAGGAAAAGTATGCTGGCAAGGTGCATCTGGAAGCCTCCGTCTTGCTTCTGGAGAACATCGGGTGTCCAACAGCAATGTTTCATGGCAAGAAGCGGGCATCAGCATCGACTTAGAGGCAGGAAACTACACATTCTGCTTAGTGATCGAAGATGTGTCGACAGGGCAGGAGTTGGGCCGAGGGTGTCAATTGGTGTCGATTGAAAGTCAGATGGCTCAGGAGCAGAACAATGAAAGGAAGTTCGGTCTGGAAGTTCCTTTGGATAAGGATTTCTCGTTTGGAGGCAGGGTAAACTTAGAAGGAACATTTTCCAACCAGCCTCTCCCCCAATCTATGCGGCCTGCTACTTTTTTCCGGGCGCAGATCCAGCCCCAACTCACAGTGTTTGGTATTCCACTCCAAGGTAGCTTGTTCGCGACCACTGAGAGTCAGGGATTGAATTATCAGTTGACCAGTGGAAACATAGGTCTTGATCCCAATGAACTTCTGAATAAACTGCAACAAAAAGCCAGGGCAAAATTAGAGGAAAGCCTGACCAGTGGAGATTCGTCCTACTTACAGAGGCTGAAGTCGTTACAAGAGCAGGAATATCAAGCCCAGCTCAATCAGGTGTCTCCTCAAGAAAGGTGGAGAATCGACTCGTTGATGAAAGGCTCTAACTCTGACATGGTTCAATGGGAAAGGATTGATAAAGTGTTGGAAAATCCTCAGATGAAAGCGGTCGAGCAGAAATGGGCTGATGCGAAATCCAGGTACGATTTGCCAGATGAAGAGAAGGATTATGCGATCTTCGAGGACTCGTTGAAAATGGCTGATTCAGCAGCCTATGAGAATTGGATGAACCTGAAGAGTACGCATAATCAGTATCAAAGACTACGAGAAAAGAAAGAAAAGTTAGAGACGAGTCTTGGGGACGTTGAAACCTGGAAAAAATCTAAGGCGACTATGCAGAGATTAGAGTCAACGAAGAAAAAAGGTCCCCAAGCGCTTCTGAGGGACCCCAAACATCTGAAAGAATCCGGGTTGATATCCGAGGGAGAAGAGAAATGGCTGGATGTGAAGCGACTTCGGGTGGGCACAGTTTTTCCCAGTGAATCTCCTATGATATTAGACGGGATTTCTCTGGATGGACTGGATCTGGCGTTGGCACCTGGGAAGTTTTACGTTGCCTCAACGGCGGGACTGGTCAGGACTAACTGGCAAACTTTTTTACCTATTCCTATTGCAATGCAACAGCAGGAGCCCAAACCCCGCTCTCAAGTCAACGCATTCCTAGGGCACGTGAAAGGGGGAATTGGTACTCCTGAATCAGACCACGTACATGGAATGGTGCTTTGGGGACATGAATGGATGAAGGGAGAGACGTCTTCCCGCTACGAAAATCGAGTTTTTGGCATAGATGCTCAATATGCTTTACTGAACAATCGTCTCGTAATTCGTGGAGCGTATTACAAGTCGATATCTCAGGGAAATCCCCAAGAGGTTCCTTGGTCTGGAACTGACACCACCAACCAGTTTCTCGCCAATAGCTTGCAGCTTTTGGGGTGGCCTGCGAGACCTACGAATCAAACCGGAGAAAGCTGGGAGGTCGAAGGGGTTTTGTCGCTATGGCAGAACAGAACCAGGCTCACTGCGACGCTCCAAGACATCAGTGCCAATTACTACTCATTTGGAGCTCCCAATCTTATGCGAGGAGAACGGTCCTACCAACTGGGGCTACATCAAAGGATTCTGAATAGTGCCTGGCAGGTGTCTACTCTCATGAGGAGAGGGATCAACCCGTTGTTGCCAGATAACGGAAGTCGAGTAATAACTAATTCGTGGGGAGTGCAGAGTACTTTTAATAAAAGCGGCTGGCCAATGGTATCTTTCCAATACCTGCCAATCTATCGACAGTATTTGGGCGATTCTCTTCTGCAAGAGGGATATCAGCAAAGCATGGTCAATTCTACGGTCTCTTTTCCTTACCAGTGGTTAGGTGCCCAGTGGTCTAGCACGGCTACCTACTCAGGTCAGTTTGGGGTAGGGGATAGTTCTAGAACTTTTTACTCTCAACTGGTCAACTTTTCTCAATCGGTGGGCTTGAATCAAGTGCTAAGTCTATCGCTTACGGGGATATATATGGCAGCCGACTACGTAGCCGGGCGTCACGAGATGAAAGGAGTCGACCTTGGAATCAGAATGCAAACATCTAAGCAGTGGTCAAATACGGCAACGTTCTCATGGCTTCAGGAAGCATTGGTCGCAGAACGATTTGGGGGAAGTTTTCGGACTAGTCTGACTCTCAATAGGTTCTTTTCGGCAACAATAACGGTGGCTCATTGGAGGTACGTTGACAGGCCGGATACTGAGCAGTTGGCGGTTCAACCGAACTATTTATCATGTTCAGCGGGCACGACCTTATCGTGGTGATACGAACAGAAGAGATGGCCAAAATTTCACGTCGCCAATTTGTTTTTGTCACAACTATTAAACACTTTTACAAAAGTTAAAAAAATCAATATTGTCCAAAATTAGCTAGTACTAATATCGTACGTACTATATTCTAATTTTTAGGAAAAGACGCAACTGAAACATAGTCATGAATCAATTCCCTAGGCGGGTGTAGTTTCAGTTTGATGTAGCTTGTTTGAGGTCGAATGGGCATTGATCGA
>CAYVAP010000368.1:0-5481 GCA_964449365.1 uncultured Bacteroidia bacterium | reverse complement strand
GGTGATGGTTGTGGGGGCCAACGACGTCGTCAACCCGGCCGCCAAAGAGGATCCCGGCAGCCCCATCTACGGCATGCCCGTGCTCGAAATCTTGCAGGCTAAAAACACCATCGTGCTCAAACGCTCGATGGGCACCGGCTACGCAGGTATTCAGAATCCGCTCTTTTTCCACGAGAAAAACCGTATGCTTTTTGGCGATGCCAAAAAATCGCTCAACGCCCTGGTGGGCGAGGTCAAGAGCTTGCTCTAAGCTGTCGTAGTGGCGGGCGCTCTTCCACCTCAAGATTTCAAGATGATGACCGGAGGATGGCTGAGGCTGTCTTCCGGTTTTGTTGTATGTTGATCCACCCAAGCCTATTTCTCTTGCTACACCTCCGAGCCCTTCACAAGTCCTTTGCCCATGAACCCGTGCTGCGCGGGGTCTCTCTCGACCTCACCTATATGAACGGCTAGGGGTATAAGGGAAATAAGGGATAAGGTGGTCAGGCACTTTGGTCAGCCCCCGTTCATATTGGCTCACTCAGTAGCCGCCCTGGCGGCTACATTTGCTTTCAATTACGAATTACTGATTACGAATTTCGAATGCAAAGCACTAGGTCGCTCAGGCTCAGGTAAAACCACCCTGCTCAAGATTTTGGCCGGGTTGGAGCGAGCGGATCGAGGAGATATTACCCTGGATGGCGAAGAGATCTCGCAGTGGTCGCCTCAGCAGCGTAACATCGTTTACCTTTATCAGGAGTCGCTGCTCTTTCCGCTCTGGATGCCTTCGAAAACATGGCTTTTGGGCTACGCCTACGCGGCCTCCCCCAAGCCGAGGTGCAGCAGCGGGTCGAGCGCATGCTAGCCCAACTAGAGCTGGAAGGCCAGGCGCGCAAACTTCCGCATCAACTTTCGGGGGGGCAGCGGCAGCGGGTGTCATTCGGGCGAGCGCTGATCATCGAGCCGCCGCTGTTGCTGCTCGATGAGCCCTTTGGCGCGCTAGACCTGGAGACCCGCGCCAGCATGCAGCGCCTGCTCAAGCGAGTAGCCAGCGAGCTGGGCATCACGGGCATTTTTGTCACCCATGACCTCAAAGAAGCCATTCTCATGGGCGACCGCCTGGGCTACATGCGTGCCGGACAGCTCGAGCTCTATGCCGACGTGCAAGCCTTCATCGATGACCCCCGCACCGAGGCCGCAGGAGAAATCGCCTTCTGGCGGAAGTTGGGGGAGGGATAAAGTCTTTGTTTTTACCCCGATTACGATGTTTGCCTCGAATTGCCTAATTTCAATAATAGAGTCCTCTTGCGTCAAGACAGTGGGCCTCTGCTTGCCCCCGGCGCTTAGTTTCTGCTTCATCTGCTGCCGCCTCAAATTGCGATTCCATGAAGAAAGCGATATTCCCAGGCTCTTTCGACCCTATCACCATTGGCCACCAGGAAATCATTTTACGAGGTCGCGCCCTCTTTGACGAAATCATCGTGGCCATTGGGGTAAACAGCCAGAAAAAGTACCTCTTCTCGCTGGAGCAACGCCTGGAGATGCTCAACCTCTGCTTTGCCGATGAGCCTGCCATTCGGGTCAGGTCTTACGATGGTCTCACCGTCGACTATGCCCGGCAACAAGGGGCGCAGTTTATGCTGAGGGGATTGCGCTCGCCGCAAGACCTGAGCTACGAGCAGCCCATCGAGTTGATCAACAAGCACATGGCCCCTGACCTGGAGACGGTACACCTACTTAGCAGCCCCGAAACGGCGATGATCTCATCGACCATCGTGCGAGAGGTGATCAAGCATCGGGGCCGGGTAGAAGGGCTGCTGCCTGACCCGGTGGCCAGTTATGTTCGAGCGTTGATGTACCAGGCCGTTTGAGGCAGACATTCTGGTATCTTTGCGGATGATCCTGCGTAAGTAATGGCGAATTCCTCCCTACGACTCCCCACTTTGGCCTTTGGTTTGGTTCCAAAGGCTCTATTCCAACCTCAACCTTCTTTTCATGGCCAAACCTTTGGGCATTGCCCTCTCTGGTGGTGGCGCACGCGGCATCGCCCACATCGGGGTGTTGCAAGCTTTGGAAGAGCACGAAATCTACCCCCAGCACCTCGCTGGAGCCAGTGCTGGCGCGTTGGTAGGCGTTCTGTACGCCGCTGGCTATGCGCCTCTCGACATCCTCCACATCTTCAAAGAATCTTCGCTGGCCAAGCTCTTCAAAGTAGGGCTGCCCACCCGCGGGCTCTCTGACAACTCTTACCTGATAGAGGTGCTCAAAGAGCACCTCGATGAGGACCGCTTCGAGGCTCTCGCTCGGTGTATGCACCTTTCGGTCACCAACCTGACCACCGGGCAGTATGAAATTCACAGCGAAGGGCCCCTTTTCCAATTGGTGGCCGCCTCGGCCGCCATTCCCATTTTGTTTCAGGGCTGGGTAATCGAAGAAGAACTCTACGTCGATGGCGGGGTCCTCAACAACCTGCCCATCGAGCCGCTCGTAGGGCGCTGCTATCCCATCGTTGGCGTCAATGTGACCCCCATTCAGCGCAAAGGCGGGCTAGACGGAATGCTCGAAGTGGGCTATCGTACGTTTGATCTGGTAATGTGGGGCAATGTGGCTCCGCGCCTCAAGCAATGCGACGTGGTACTCGAACCCAGTGCCCAACAGTATGCCATTTTTGACATCAAGTCTGCTGACGAAATTTATCAGCTAGGCTACGAAGCCGCCATGCAGCAAATGCCTGAAATCAAGCGCCTGATCGATCCTAAGGGGCAATCTGCTCATCAAAAAAAGCTCAGCCGTCCATTGCCGGGTACTCAGCCCGAATCTCAGCCCGAGCCCGAGCCCGAAAGCAAGGGCAGCTCTGTCGCTCCAGAAAATGAGCATCAGGCCGCCTGGTGGCAACGCCAGGGCCATCGCATGGGTGACTTTTTCCGACAAATTGGGCAACGCTTCGGGAATTGAGGGGCTTATCCTTATCTTCGTGCTCAACCCCTATCCTCGAATCCAACCAATCCAGATATGCGACTGATTTTTCTGAGTGCGGTCATCGCTGGGATGACCCTTTTTTCGTGCAACAATACCGGCAGCCTTGGCTCCAGCCAGCCAGAGACCCGCAAGGATAGCATCAGCTATGCGCTCGGCCAGGACCTAGCCAGCAACCTGCAACAGCAAGGCATCGACATCAATCCCGAAGCACTGCTCGGAGGGATGCAAGCCACCATGGGCGAAGATGGCGAAGCCCAACTGAGCGAGCAAGATGCTCGCATGATGCTGATGGTGCTGCAACAAGAGGTGCGCCGCAAGCAAATGGAGCAGATGCAAAACAATCCGCAGGCTCAGCCCGGTGACCAAACCAACGTGACCGTGGGCGAAACCGCGCCTGAAATCACCCTGCCCACCCCAGAAGGAAACGAGCTCAGCCTCTCTGACCTACGCGGCAAGGTGGTGCTGATTGACTTCTGGGCTTCTTGGTGCAAGCCCTGTCGCGCCGAAAATCCCAACGTGGTGCGCGTCTACAATCAGTACAAAGACCAGGGCTTCGAGATCCTCGGGGTCAGCCTCGACCGTAGCAAAGAAGCCTGGGTGCAAGCCATTCAGCAGGATAACCTCACCTGGAAGCACGTCAGCGACCTTCAGTTTTGGAACAGCGAAGCGGCTCAGGTATATGGGGTCTCGTCTATCCCCTACACCGTGCTGGTAGACCAAGAAGGCAATGTCATCGCTGAGCGCCTACGCGGTGGAGGACTAGAGGCCAAGCTCGCCGAAGTGTTTGGCAAATAACTCTATGAACCGGTTCTCTCTATGAGCTGTCGCGCACCTGGGGAAGCCCTTGGGTGCGCGACAGCCCACCTCAAGGTCTGGGCGACAGTGATAGGTTGAGGTTTCCTCGTATCTTTGCCCCGACCATCAAGAACGACAAGGTCTTATGCAAATTTCGATCTTCAAGCAAGAATTGGCCAACAGCCTGACCCACGGCTTTGGGGTGCTGTTCGGTGTGGTAGCCGTGCCCATCTTGATCGCCCTCGCGACCTTCGAAGGCAATGTGCCCGGTCTGGTGGGGGCGGCGGTATTTGGCTTTAGCTTTTTGATGGTGTATGGTTTTTCGACCCTCTACCACAGCGTGGGCTATCCACCGCTGAAGCGGGTGCTGCGCATCATGGACCACATCAGCATCTACTTTTTGATTGCGGGAAGCTACACCCCGTTCATTCTCACCTACATGCTCGACACCACGGGCATCACCTTGTTATCAGTGCTTTGGGGCATGACGCTGCTCGGGATCGGCTTCAAGGTCTGGTTTACCGGGCGCTTTGACCGGCTGTCGGTCATCATCTATCTGGTGATGGGTTGGCTGCTGGTGGTGGTAGCCAAGCGTTTTTTTGCCGTGGTACCTGGCGAAGTGGGTATCATGGTGATAGTCGGCGGGCTGTCTTATTCGCTGGGGGTGATTTTCTACCGCTGGAAGCGGCTGCCGTATCACCATGCTATCTGGCACCTGTTTGTGCTGGGTGGTAGCATATGCCACTACGTGGCAGTGCTATTAGCGGTGGGATAAAGGGCCAAGGCTTGCCGCAGTGTGCTGATCTTGAGCGGCTTGGTGAGAGAAAATCATTCATGTCGGCTGCGATGCAGCGCTGACGGTCTTCGGGCATGGCATTGGCGGTGAGGGCGATGATGGGGATGGCCGCCAATCGATGGGTTTTCTCGTGGGTCCGAATCATCACGGTGGCCTCTAGGCCATCGATGCCGGGCATTTGCATGTCCATCAAAATGAGATCGAAGGTCTCGCGCTGAAAAGTGTCAAAAGCTTCTTGTCCATGGCTAGCTATGTTCACGCGCTGTCCTAGCTTTTGCTGCATGCGAGCAATCACTTTTTGGTTGATGGGATTGTCCTCTTGCCCTCACCCCGCCCCAACTTCGTAGCAAGCCTTACAGCCAAGAGAAAAGGTCCCCTGCGAAATGATTCAATACCCCCCATGATTTACAAGAATCCGTAAAAAGTGTGGCTCAGAATTTCTCAACCTTGAGAGGACTTTTCTAACATGGCTGCTCTGGTTCATTCGGTGGTCAGCTCGACAAACACCTGCTGCGCGCAAGTGGTGGCCGCGCTTGACTAAGCCTTTACCCTTCCCAACTTCCCTTTACCTCGCTCCCGCGCTCGGGATGATTGACAACGCGCAGGTGGGTATCGATTTCCTCTTGTAGCTCCTCGACGTGAGAGATCACGCCCACGATGCGATTTTCCTGACGGAGGGATTTGAGGGTGCGGAAGATGGTCTGCAAGGACTGCTTATCCTGCGAGCCAAAGCCTTCGTCGAGGAAAAAGAAATTTTGGGTGGCCTGCACCTGCTGCTGCACCTGATCAGACAGAGCCAGGGCCAGGCAGAGCGCGGCCTGAAAGGTCTGCCCGCCAGAGAGGGTCTTGATGCTGCGGCGGCGACCGCCGTTGAGCAGGTCGCGCACGTGAAAGTTGTTGTCGGCGTCCACCTCGAGGCTGAGGCTGTTGTT
>CAYVAP010000367.1:0-5493 GCA_964449365.1 uncultured Bacteroidia bacterium | reverse complement strand
TCATCTTCGCACACAGTGTCGGGCAGCAGAAAGTTGCTGGTCGGGATGGGGTTGACTTGCAATACCACCGAGTTGGTATCCGAAGAGCAGGTGCCATCGAAGACGAAGAGGCGGATCACCTTGGGGCCCGCCGTGTTGTAGTCCACCAACCAGGGACCTTGCCCCGTGCCTACGGCAGTATTGATGCCTGGGCCAAAATCCCAGAAGTATTGGTAGTTGGGCTGGGGGATATCGCCAAATTCGATCTCAGCGGCTTCGTCGAGACAAATTTCATTGTCTACGATAGAGATATCACTGGGTGGCTCGGCCAGGT
The DNA here is from genome assembly GCA_964449365.1 of uncultured Bacteroidia bacterium. Lineage (GTDB taxonomy): Bacteria > Bacteroidota > Bacteroidia > J057 > J057 > CAYVAP01. The sequence continues at coordinate 5,180 of CAYVAP010000367.1, read as the reverse complement.
AGGTGACCCGCATGGTATCAGTGTCGATACAGCCGAGGGGGTTGACCACTTCGACGACGTAATCGAAGATGTCGGTAGCCGACGTATTGTAAAGCACCGTGGGGTTGATAGCGTTGGTCGGCCCTTGGAAGCCCACCTGATTGCTCCAGGTATAAAAGGTGCCAGCTGGTTGCGGCGTATTGGGGCCAATGATGGCTACTTCCCCTGAGCAAACCTCGCGGTCAGGGCCAGCGTCGGCTTCGAAGTTGAAGGGATCTTTGATGGTCAAGATCGCGGCTGAGTCTGCGATGATGTTGCCATCGGCATTGAGCAGGTTGACAATGATGGTTTCATCTCCCTCGATCAGGTTATCTTCCTGGATATTGGCCAGCACATCGATCGAATCCTCGCCCGCAGGGATGATCACACTGTCGGGCGGCATGATGTAGTCCGTGCCATTGAGGGCGGTTCCGATCAGGTTGTAGTAGATCACTGCGGACTGGCTGGTATCAGGGCAGAACCCCTCTCGGAAGAAGGTGAAGTATCCATCGGCACAATCCTCATACGCATAGTCGAGCGAAGCCTGGACGACATTGCGTGCAAGGGCTATCGGCTGGTAATCATTGCAGGACATCGGCTCGAGAAAAATGCCCGAATCAATGATGTTGTCACTCTCATCAGCAATGACAAATTCAATGGTGTAGTTTGTACATGGCTTTACTGGGATAATCGCATTGTAAACAGTGGAGTGGCCTTGATAAGTCAGACCAACGGGGGCACCGTTGAAGTTGCCCGGTGTCGCGGCATTGAAAACGTTACTCACCACCACTGGATTATTCTGAGGGGTGAAGGCTATGTTGGTGCTATTGTAGCCCTGACCCGTAAGAAAGGCGGCAAATCCGTCGTCGATCGATCCCACAAATTGCGGATATTCATTGCTCCCGAATACAAACCGGAGAATGACGGTATCACAGCGCGGTATGAAGGTCATACGCACCGCACAGGCGTCATTGGTGTTGTTCACGGTAACGCCATTGGCATTCAGATAGGCATTTAATGGGGGGCTGCCGGGCGTACCCAAATTGACTCCGTTGTTAAAAACTGTGGTGTTGGTGACAAGGTCTAGCGATCCGTTGGTCAACACTAGTCCGCTATCCAGGGCCAGGGAAGAGGCCAAGCCATTGCGAAAGCCCCCCATCTGCGGGAGGGTTTGGCCGGATGCGCCAATCGTATCACAGTTCACTGCATCGATGGAAACGAGGGTGATGCTATCGTCGACTGCCATCCAATCGATATACTGGCTGACTGGCGAATTGGCCACCACTTGCACCTGGGCATGCAAGGTGGGCCACCACCACAAGAATAACCCTAACAGGCATCCTCGGGCACTTTGTAGGTAAAGCTGTTTCATAAATTTGGCATTATCGACACGCTAGAGAAATCAGGTAATAACACAACACCCCACCCGGTGTATCACTAACCAGAAAATAAGTTTTTCCGGTGAATAGTTTTGATTTATCCCAAAAAACGAAAAATTCACCCTAATGGTGGGCTTCTCCCTTTTCAGCCCCCCGAAAATTTGTAGCGATAGCCTTGCTTGCTCAGCTCTTTTCCTATCAATTCACGAAAGTCGCCCTGCAGCAAGATATCGCCGTTTTTGACTGAGCCACCGCAGCCACAGCTCTGCTTCAGTTGCTTGCCCAGGTCTTTGAGATCGTCGTCGCTGCCGACGAATTGGTACACCCGGGTTACGACTTTGTTGCCTTTGAGGCGCTGCAGGCTGATGCGGAGGTCTTGCTGCTGCGGGGGTAAGGTTTCCGCTTCTTGCTCTCCCTGGTCAAATTCAGGCTCGAAATCTGGATCAGTAGAGTAGACGATGCCCGAGCGACGCTGCTTTTTCTTGCTCATGCGTAAGAATTTACGTTAAAAGTACGATTTTTCAACGGAAATTTACAGTGTCCCTTCGATGTATTGTCGCAGACAGTTTTGCAAAAATTGCGTCATGGGGCCGGGCGTCTCTGGATAGCGGTGCTGATCGAGCTGCCCTACGGGCTGTATGCCCCGCACCACGTTGGTGAGAAAGACCTCATCGGCCTGCTGTAGCTCGCGCAGGCGGAATTTCTTTTCTACTACCGGGATTTTCACCTCTCGGGCCACCTGCATCACGGTTTGGCGCATGATGCCAGCCAGCCCACCGAGGCTGAGCGGGGGGGTGATCAATTTTTGCTGACTCACCTGAAAAAGGTTGCTACTGGCTGCCTCTACCAGCCATTCGCCGTTGAGCAAGAAGGCTTCATCGTGGTCGCTCTGTCGTGCGTGGCGCGCGGCGAGGACGTAAGGTAAGGCGGCAGCCGTTTTGCAGCCCGATAGCGGGGTGGGGGTGATGGGCCAATCGGCGTAGAGCGTGGTACGTAGGGGCGGCGCTTCCTGATAGGGGTCGTGCTTGAGGGCATAAGCCTCGATCAGGTAGTAGGGCGTATCGTCGAGCGGGGCATAGGCACCCGGCCCGGCGCGGTATACGTGCAAGCGAAGGCGACCGTGCTGATCGATGCCATTGATAGTCAGGCTGCGCTGTAGCTCGGCGGAGAGCTGGGCCTGCCAGGCGACAGGGGCGAAGGCATAGCCTAGGCGCTGCATGCCACGGGTAAGGCGCTGCAAATGACGCGGCACAAACAAGATGCGCCCCCGATACACCCGCAAGGTCTCGAAAAGGCCATCGCCGTATTTGAAGCTGCGGTTGAGCAGGGTGATTTCTGGTGCCCCCGGCTCTAGTACGTGTCCGTTGAGAATGATCATGAATGATTGATTGCGAATTTTGAATGCGAAGCACTAGTCATGGCGGAAATTATCATCGCTGTAAGATTTTGCGCAAAATGTCTTATCTTTAAGGATGGTTTGCACACACTTGCCTGATAATGTCCATTTCCATTCACCTTTAACGCTGCACCCAAGCATGAAGAAAGTTCTCGTAATCCTGTGGATTGTTGGTTTCACTCCGTCTCTATGGGCGCAAAATGACCGCCTGACCCCCGAAAATCTCTGGAAGCTAGGGCGGGTTTCGCTCGATGCGGTTTCGCCCGATGGCCAGTTGGTGGTATACGGGGTTACCCGCTACGACCTGCGCGCCAATCGAGGCGACCGGGATCTCTACCTGATTCCTGCCGAGGGAGGGCAAGTCAAAAAGATCACCGCCTTCGAAGGCAGTGAATTCAACGCTCGCTGGCGCCCCGATGGCCAGAAAATTGGATTTCTGACCTCAGAGTCAGGGAGCAATCAGCTATGGGAGATGAACCCCGATGGCACCGACAAAAAGCAGGTTTCCTTTATCGAAGGGGGAATCAATGGCTTCGAATACGCCCCGAGCGGCGATCGCCTCCTGGTACTCAAGTCGGTCAAGCTCGACCAGACTGTCAACGACCTCTACCCCGATCTGCCCCAAGCCGATGCCCGCATCATCGACGATCTGATGTATCGTCATTGGGATAGCTGGCACGACTACGAATACAGCCACATCTTCGTGGCCGACTACCGCGACGGCGAGATCCTGAGCGAGCCTCGCGACATCATGGCTGAGGAGCCCTTCGACGCGCCGCTCAATCCCTTTGGCGGCATGAACGAAATCGCCTGGAGCCCCGACGGGCAATACCTGGCCTACACCTGCAAAAAGCTCTCTGGTCAGGCATACGCCGAGTCGACCAACTCCGACATCTATTTCTACGACCTGGCCAAAGAAACCACCGTCAACCTCACCGAGGGCATGCTCGGCTACGATAAAGAGCCTGCCTTTTCGCCTGATGGCAAGTACCTGGCCTTCAATAGCATGGAGACCCCCGGCTTCGAGTCGGATCGCAACCGCATCTTCATCTTTGATTTTGGCACCCAAAGCATGCGAGAGATCACCGCTGGGCTCGACCGAGACTGCAATCATCCGCAGTGGGGAGCAGCAGGAGAGCAGATCTACTTCATCACGGGTGAGCAAGCGACCTATCAGCTCGGCGCGGTGGCCGTGGAAGACGGTAAATATCGTCAGATTACTCAAGGCGAGCACAACTATAACAGCTTTGACCTAGCTGGCGACAACCTGATAGGCGCACGGATGTCGATGTCCGCACCGACAGAGCTCTACCGCGTAAATGCCAAAAAAGGGGAACAAACCCAACTGACCACCACCAACCAAGCCCTGCTCAGCGGCATGAAAATGGGCCAGGTGAAAAAGCGCATGGTTACCACCACCGACAATCGGCAGATGCTCACCTGGGTGATCTATCCGCCGGATTTCAACCCCGAGCAGCAGTATCCCACCTTGCTATATTGTCAGGGAGGGCCTCAATCGGCGGTGAGTCAATTTTTCTCTTACCGCTGGAACTTTCAGTTGATGGCCGCTCAGGGGTACATCGTGGTCGCTCCCAACCGGCGCGGCCTCCCCACTTTTGGGCGCGACTGGAACAACGCCATCAGCGGCGACTGGGGCGGTCAGGCCATGCAAGACCTGCTCAGTGCCATCGACGAGGTGGCCGATGAGCCCTACGTCGACCGCGACAACCTGGGCGCGGTAGGTGCTTCTTTTGGGGGCTACTCTGTCTATTGGCTCGCGGGCAACCACAACGGGCGCTTTTCTACCTTCATCTCGCACTGTGGGGTCTTCAACCTGGAGAGCTGGTATGGTAGCACCGAGGAGATGTTTTTTGCCAATCATGACCTCGAAGGTGCTTATTGGGAGCTCAAGCCCAACCCCAGCTACAAGCTTCATTCCCCGCACCTCTACGTCCGCAACTGGGATACACCCCTCCTGGTGATTCACGGTCAGAAAGACTACCGGGTACCCGTAACCGAAGGCTTGCAAGCTTTTCAGGCGGCACAGTTGCAGGATATTCCCTCGCGGCTGCTGTACTTCCCCGAAGAGGGCCACTGGGTGCGCCAGCCGCAAAATGGCGTACTCTGGCATCGCGTGTTCTTCGATTGGCTTGGCCGCTCTCTCGCGCAAACTGAGCCTGTGAGCAGCGAGCAGCAGCCCACCGAAAAGAGTGGAGGCAGTCCAGAGTAGGGCCAGCGTAGCCAAAGGAGAAAGCATTGCCTCTTCCCCCCAAAAACACATGCCGGAAATCCCTAGCGGGTTTCCGGCATGTTTCAGTTAAGTAATGCGCTAACTACGTGGCGTAAGAATTGTAGAGTGGTAAGACACTATAACTTGTTGATAACAA
>CAYVAP010000366.1:0-5495 GCA_964449365.1 uncultured Bacteroidia bacterium | reverse complement strand
AGCTGATTTTACGTATCTTCAGGCGCTGACCCGGCAGCAGGGGGGGGTACTCATCCAGGCCAATGAGGGCACACGCAGCCCCAAAGCCTGGGCCAGCATGCTTCGGCAGAGCCAGACCTCTGTGCGTGTGCGAGCCAGCCGCAGCGAAATCAACCCATTGCTGCGCCCCCAGCCTGATCAGCCCTGGCTCATCACGGGGCGCTTGCGGGGCGAGCGCGACACCCTGCGGCTGTGGGATGCACAGGGAACATCGCGCCAGATTTACCTAGATCGAAGCAAGCAGGGGCAGGCGAGCGATCTGCCGCGTCGCTTGTGGGCCCAGCAGCGGCTAGTCAGTCTGCTGGCAGCGGCCCAAGCTCGCCCGGATGACATCGTGGCCCTGGCTCAAACCCATGGCCTGATAACGCCTTTTACCTCGCTGCTGGTGCTCGATCGGGTGGAGGATTACCTGCGCTTTGAGGTGGCTCCGCCGCCCGAGTTGGCGCAGGCGGTGGCCGAAGCGCGGGCGCGCAAGCAAAAGGAGACGCAGTTTCAGATGATGAGCCACCTCGATCAGGTTGCCGAAGGGTTTGCCCTGCGAGTGGATTGGTGGGAGACAGACTTCGACTGGCCCACCGAGCCGTACCAAGCGCCCAAGCCGGAGAGGAGTACTCAAGCAGATGGGGTGGGCGTAGAACCAGCCCAAGAGAGCAGCAGCCTGGATGTGTTTGGCGAGTCTGAGGGCAGACTTGAGGCAAGCGACGCAGGCTTCGAAGATCCCCCCGCGCGAGCAGAAGAGCCGGGGGCGCCTCCATCGGCCAAAGACGAAGACGCAGCCATTGCCCCCCCTACGGTGAGCATCGAATTGGAGCGCTGGACCTCCGCATTGCCCTATCAGAGCCGTCTGGAGGAAGTAGCCCTCGACTCGCTGGAGGCGGTGTATTTTCAGCTCAAAGCAAGCTACGGCAAGCTACCCGCTTTTTATGCGGATGCCGCCAGGGTATGCGAAATGCGCGGTCAGCCTGAGTTGGGCCTTCGCATTCTGTCGAATCTCGCGGAGCTTTCGCCCGATTATGTGCCCACCCTGCGGGTGCTGGGGTATCGATTGCAGCAACTCGACTCGCTGGCCCTGGCGGCCTGGGTATGGCGGGAGGTGCTGCGTCTGCGCCCCGACGAGCCACAGTCGCACCGGGATTTGGGGCTAGTACTGGCGCGGCAGGGATCGCTGCAAGCTGCGGTGGAGCGGCTCTATGAAGTGGTCCGGCAGCCCTGGGATGAGCGCTTTCCTGAAATCGGGGTGCTCGTCGCGCATGAAATCAACAGCCTGATCGGAGAAACGAGGCAACCGCTGGATCTCAGCTTTGTGGATGAGCGCCTGCTCAAGGCCATGCCTACCGATCTGCGGGTCGTGCTCAGTTGGGATGCCAACGACGTAGACCTCGACCTGTGGGTGATCGATCCACGCGGTGAAAAATGCTATTATCAAAATCGCCAGACCCAGATCGGGGGGCTCATGTCCCGCGATTTTACGGGAGGCTATGGCCCCGAGGAGTTTTTGCTCAAAGCGGCCATGCCAGGCCGCTACCAGGTCAAGGCCAATTATTACGCCAACAAGCAAGCCAGCTTCACCGGGCCTGCGACGCTGCGCCTGCGCTTGATCCGCAACTATGGCCGCCCTGATCAGGAAGAAAAGCGCATCGTGCTACGCCTGGGCGAGGAAAATGAGGTGGTATCGGTGGGGCAGTTCGAGGTGGAAAAATGAAAAGCACTCACCTATATGAACGGTCATCGGTATACGGAATGAGCTTACCAGGTACAACATTTACCTTCCGTTCATATTGGCTCACTTGAGCTTGTCCCCAGCGGCTATATTTGCTCACCTATATGAACGGTCATCGGTATACGGAATGAGCTTACCAGGTACAGCGTTTACCTTCCGTTCATATTGGCTCACTTGAGCTTGTCCCCAGCGGCTATATTTGCTTTCAATTACGGATTACGAATTCCGAATTCCGAATCAGGCAAACGCCCTTATCTCTGGTCATAGATGGGTACCCCCAAGAAGTAGGAGAGCTTTTCGGCGTCTGCGCGCGACTGCTCGGCGTTGCCATGAGCAACCACGTTGATCCGCTGCTGATCGTCGAGCACCAGGTTCAGCTCACAGCTAGAGCCATTGGTTAAAAGCTGAATCCCTACGATGCGGTCGAGGCGCACCCAATTTTCATCGTAGGGCTCGGGAGTAGAGGTAGAGGGGTCGGGCGCTTTTCCCCGCCAAAAGCCTCGCCGAAAGAGAGAGCGGCTTTTGTCGAATACAATGGGCAGATTGAGGGAGAAAGTTAAAAAGAAGCCTATGCTTCCGAAGAACAATCCAAAAATAATCAGGCCCCAGGTGTCGTCATCCATGCTACTAATGCTGGTAAACAGCTGTTTAAACCCAAAGTTTAAGGCCCCGATGCCGAGGGCGAAAAATACCCAACTAAGCATTTGGACTCTCATCGTAGGGCGAAACGCCATCTTGTTATGACTCACTTCTTTGAGATGATGGGTGCCGAAGTTGGCTCCTCCTCCTGACTTCACTGGAGACCGGGAAATCGCGGGCAGGCCAGCCGAGGCTTCCTGTTGGCCTTGGGTATCTTCGTCAGGGTGGTATTCGTCGCTAAAGCGTGGGATGAAGTCGTCTGGTATAGCAACAGGCTTTAAAGTTAGACCGACAAGGGGCGACGTGCGGAGCCCCTCTGACTTGAAGATACCAGAAATAGTAGAAAAATGACTCATGAAATGAAGATCCTCCCACCACGACAAGCTGAGAGACCGCCTCACGGGGAGACGGCCTCTCTTTTCTGTTTCATGCGAAGCCGCAGTGGTCATCCCAAGCGCAGCTCCACCTGCTGGACCTTGAGCTGCGGCAGGTAGGGCGTTTGCCGCGATCTGATTGCGGGGCCCTGGGATTGATCAGGATGGAGCGATGCGCACCTGGCTTTGCATCTGCTTCTAAAGCCTCGTAACTTGCTCACATGAATCGATTCTTTTACCACAGCTGGCTGGCTGTATTTTGTCTGCTACTCATGAACGACGCTCTGGCCCAGCAAAAGCCTGCCTATCTGCTCTACGATGGCAAAGGCAAGCCTACTAAATATCGCAAATTGCTCAAGACCGTTCGCCAGGCCGACGTGCTGCTCTTTGGCGAATTGCACAACAACCCCATCGCACACTGGCTGCAACTAGAGCTGCTACAAGATTTGTACGCCGAGCTCGACAGTGGTAGCCTGCTGATCGGCGCGGAGATGTTCGAGACCCATCAGCAGGCGGCGATCGATCGCTTGGTTTCGGGCGAATGGTCGGCCAAGCAATTCGAAGAGCAAACGGAGCTGTGGCCCAACTACGACACTGACTACCGCCCGGTACTGCGCTTTGCGCGGGAAAAAGGCCTGCCAATCGTGGCCACCAACAGCCCACGCGAGTTTGCCCGACAGGTGGCCCGCCAGGGGCCTGGCTCGCTCGATAGCCTGCCCGACAGCAGCAAAGCACGGCTGGCCCCCCTGCCCTACCCCATCGACTACGAATTGCCGAGCTATGCACGCATGCGCGAGATGATGGGAGGCCACGGCGGCGGCATGAACGCCGACCACTTCATCGCGGCCCAGGCCATCAAAGATGCGACCATGGCTCACTTTATTTTGCAAAATCACCGTGAGGGGCAACTCTTCTACCACCTCAATGGCTCCTATCACTCTGACAGCAAGGAGGGCATCGCCTGGTACCTCAAGCAGTATCGGCCCGAGGTCGAGATTGCCAATATCACCGTGGTGGAGCAGGAACAGATCGATGCCCTGGAAGAGGCGCATCAGGGCAAGGCCGATTTCATCATCGTGGTGCCCGGCACCATGACCAAGACCTACCTCACGGGCTTCGAATAAGTAACGCGAGAAAAATAACATGCCGATTTCGCGCAGAGAATTCGTGCCAGGGCCATGAGAGGCTGGGACAAAGGGCCCCAGGCTCGAATAAAAAGCCGACCTTAGCGAGCTAAGGAAGGTTTTTCTGACGCAGCCATGGTGCGAAGGATCAAGCGTAGCGGCATTACTTATTTTTGGATCGTTACTAAGATGGACCTGGCCAGCGCTTGGCCTCAAATTTCTCCCGTTTGGTGCATCTTATGAGGCTAGGGATCGGTATCTTCATGAAACCCCTCCCTGGATGAATCCCGCGCTTTGGTGGTTTTGGTTGCATGCTTAATCTGTGAATCCACTCTTCTATCAGCGAATCTTGCGTAGCTTCCTCTGGCTGGGGGGAGGCCTGTTGCTACTGCTCCTGCTGATCTCCTGGCTGGTGACGGTGCCTGTGGTGCAGTCATTTTTGGTACGCAAATCTAGCACCTGGCTCGAAGCGCGTATCGGTGTGCCGGTAGAGCTGCAGCAGGTAGACGTGGCCCTTCCGGATCGGGCCGTGCTGAGGGGGCTATCGATTTGCGATCAACAAGGGCAGCCCCTACTTGAGCTCGAAGAGCTGCGCTTCGGGCTGCTAAATTTTTCGCTGTGGGCCTACCTATTTGACCACCGTGCGGTGCAGACCTTGCAGCTCAATGACCTCAGCCTCCTCGGACCAGAGGTCCGGCTTTATCGCCGTCCTGATGGCACCCTCAATCTGACCTTTTTACTGGATGCCTTGCGGGGGAGCGACCGCGAGGGGGCGAGCGGCAACTTACCGTTCAATTTATCTTTTCCCTCGATCAGCCTCAAGGAAGGCAGCTTTTCTTACCGCGACTCGACCCAGCTCGATCCGGCGGCGGCTTTTACTGGCCTGATCAATTATCAAGATCTGGCCATCGAAGCGCTCACCCTGCTAGCGAGCTTTGAGCTGGATACCGCCGGGCAGGTGGCCATCGACCTGAAGCACCTGTCTCTGTACGAACGGCAGGCCGACTGGACCCTAGACACCCTTCGCCTCAGCCTGCACGGGGACGTGCCTGACTCTAGCGGCATTCTCTCCACCTGGGTAGATGGTCTCAACCTGCGGGCCGATAGCACACATCTGCAAGCCGATCTAGCCTTCGAGGCCCAATCGCTGGACGAGTTGCTGGCTTTCGACGATCGTTTTCGCTACGAAGTGAGTTTTCGGGATGGCAATCGCGTCCACTTCCGCACCCTCAGCACCCTGGTGGGCGACTCTCTGCCCCTAGCGGGGGTCGTTCACCTCTCAGGCCGGGTAGGTGGCACCCTCCATTCGCTCAGCAGCCCGATCCTCGAAATCGCCTACCGCAACGATACCCGCCTGCGGACCTTCCTGAGCATGACGCAGATCCAGCGGGCCAGCGACACCCGGCTAGACCTGCGCTTTGCCGAGTCGAGTATCTCTATGATCGAGCTGCGGCAGATGCTACCCGAGGTGGGCTTACCCCCACTGCTAGAAAGCCTGGGGGTGCTCGAGCTCTCTGGCAGCTTTCGGGGGGGCTATTACAACTTTCGCACCGTGGCCACCACCGATACGGAGCAGGCACCCCCGCCGGCTTCAGCCCA
>CAYVAP010000365.1:0-5496 GCA_964449365.1 uncultured Bacteroidia bacterium | reverse complement strand
CGGGCAGATGGCTGCACCGAAGGGGTTCTCCGGCGGGGCAATGCCATCGCAGTAGTCAGGGCCAGGATCTATCACGACCCAATTGGGCTCCGTCTGTGCAAGGACGATGCTCCCACCAAAGGTCACCGCCGTGTTGCGGGCTGGTATCTCAAACACAAAGGTCAAAGGCGTACTCAGCGTAGGCTGTAGCGCTCGAAACTCGATTTCGATCAAGGTGATCGGTAAGGTGGGAGAGTTGAAGAAGGTTCCAGCCGCAAAGTCGATTTCTCCCGTCGTATTGGCGAAGCCATCGACCAGGATGATCGGCAGTTGAGGGGTAGGGCTCAGGCTCAATACCTCCATCAAAGCCGGATCAAAATCCAGGTGAACTTCGCCTGCGTCTACCTGCTGCCCGGGCGGGCCTGCAAGCTCTACTTGCACCACAAAGGTGCTATCCACGATGGTCTGCACCGGGTCCGGCAAAAGGCTCATGGTGACCTGCCCCGCAGCGGAAGTTGGCAGCAGAAAGGGACTGATGGTCCACCAAAGTATCACGCAGAGCGAGGGGAGGCAAGGACGCATAGGGCAGGGGTGAGCGAGTATTTACTCGAAGCTATTGAAATCATCGGAGCGGGTAGCCCGGCGTAGCGAGCTCGTCTGAGGGGCCTCTTCGGATTCGCCGCTGGCATAAGAGCTGTCATCGCAGTCCAGGTTGATATTGTAGCCTTTGGGGCGCACGAAGCGACCTTGCTCCAGATTTAGCTCTTCATCTGCATAGAGCTTTTTCATGTAGATGGCCCAGATGGGCAGGGCCATGCTCGCTCCTTGCCCCAGGCGCATGCTGTAAAAGCGCACGCGCCGATCGGAGCAGCCCACCCACACCCCCGAGACGAGGTTGGGCGTCATACCTACAAACCAGCCGTCGGCGTGATTTTGGGTGGTGCCTGTCTTGGCCCCGATCTCGTTGCGCAAGTTGTAGCGATAGCGCAGACGCGAGGCGGTCCCTCCGGGCTCGTCCACTACGCCTTTGAGTAGTTCGACCATGAGGTAGGCGATCTTTTCGTCAAAGGCTTTGTTGGATTGGGGCATAAAGGTTTCGAGCACGTTGCCCTGTTGGTCTTCGATGCGAGCGACGAACACAGGGCGCAGGTGCAGCCCTTGGTTGGCGAAGGTGCCATAGGCCCCGGTGAGTTCCAGCACCGAGAGGTCTGCGGTGCCTAGGCACAGCGAGGGCACTGCTTCGAGCTTGCTGTTGATGCCGCATTCGTGGGCTACCCGTACTACATTGGCCGGCCGCACTTCGTCCATCAGCCGGGCCGTGATCAGGTTGGTGGAGGTAGCTAGGGCACGGCGCAGGGTCATGTAACCCCCGTACTCGCCATCGGCATTGGAGGGGGTCCAGTCGTTGCCATCGCCATCGACATTTTCGAAGGTAACGGGCTGGTTGAGCATCTGATCGCAGGGGCGACGCCCATTTTGCATGGCGGTGGCATACACAAAAGGCTTGAAGGTAGAGCCTACTTGTCGCTTGCCCAGCGAGACGTGGTCGTATTTGAAGTAGCGAAAATCGACGCCGCCTACCCAGGCTTTGATGTGGCCGTTGCGCGGATCGATTGAGACCATCCCGGTCTCCAGGCACTTTGCATAATATTTGAGCGAGTCCATCGGACTCAGGGTGGTATCGAGATCTCCCGACCAACTAAAGAGCGTCATGGGTACTGGCTGCTCAAAGCGCGCTCGGATTTGTTGCTCTGACTTTCCGGCCTGCTTGAGCCGCTTGTAGCGGTCGCTCATGCGCATCAGGTCATCCAGGATGGTAGGGTCGTAGCGATATGGCTCGCGACCAGCGATGTGCTCGAAAAAGGTCTGCTGGAGGCCGCTGAGGTGCTCTTCTACGGCAGCCTCGGCGTGCATCTGCATACGCGAGTCGAGGGTGGTGTAGATCTTCAGGCCATCGGTGTAGAGGCTGTAAGGCTCGCCGTTGGGCTTTTTGTGGGTATTGCACCACTCGACCATGAACTCGCGCACCGCTTGGCGGAAGTATGGAGCCAAGCCCTTCTCGTGCTCTCGCCCTTGCGAGGCTGTTGTCAGCGGTCTGGCCTTGATCGAGTCGACGTCGGTGGCCCGAGGATCGATAAATCGATGCTTGACCATCAGGTCGATCACTAGGTTGCGGCGGGCTATTACCGTGTCGGGCCGCCTGATGGGGTCAAAGACGCCTTGCCCTTTGAGCATGGCGACCATCACGGCAGATTCTTCAATGCTGAGGTAGCGGGCACTTTTGCCAAAGAGGCGCTCAGAGGCCATTTCTATGCCATAGGCGTTGCCATAGATGTTGACCGTGTTGAGATAAGCCTCGATGATCTCCTGCTTGGTGTAGTTGCGCTCCAAAATGGCTGAGACGATCACCTCCTTGATCTTGCGGCTCACCGTGCGGGCGGTGCCTACCGCATCAAACAGGTTGCGAGAAAGCTGCATGGTGATGGTCGACCCCCCACTGGTGGTACCGGTGAAGTAGCGCTTGATGATGGCGGGAATCGAGTAGTAGTCTACCCCTGAATGGCGATAAAAGCGTGCATCTTCGGTAGCGATGAGGGCGTTGACTACGTAGGGCGAGATATCGTTGAGAGAGACGTTGACCCGGTTTTCTTCTGAGTAAAAATTGTCAAGCACCACGCCATCCTGCGAAATCACCTGGGTAGACAAGCTGGCTTGCGGGTTTTCGATTTGGCTGAGGGGGGGGAGGTCATTGGCGGTGTAGACGATAAAGACGATCAGCGCCAAGAGGAGGGCACCGATCAGCCCGAAAAAAATGCGTCGCCCCCAATCATGAGGACCGCGCGATCGCCTTTCAGGCTCTGAGGCACCTTGGGCGGGCTGCTGGTTGATTGCTTCCAGCACAGATGCATCTTCCATGGGATTTATCTAAAGTTGGAAAAAAGGGATGAACCGCCAAAGAGTGGGTGGGGAGGGGCAATCATCCTGGTGTGAGCATCAAAGGTAAAAAAATCAGGACATATCCGTATGGCAGGCATGCATAAGAAACTGTCCCACTTTTTTGTTTATGAGTAGGTAAAATAGGGCTCCAGAAAGAAAGGATCAAATTTTTTTCAGTGAGTCGAAGGTAGTTTTCTGATTGTGAGGGAGATAGCTGGGCTATTCGTCTTCTTTGGAGCGACGGGATTGGTCGTTTTCTTCTTCTTCGGCCAGTGCTTCCCAGATCTCGTCCATTTCCTCGTCCATGCGCTTTTCCATGGATTTGCGTTGTCCTCGCCGAAAGGCAAACATAAACGCAAAGATGCCCATCGACAAGCACATCAGGATGACGGTCCGTTGAGGTAAATGGTCGAACTCCATCGCCAGGAAAGTCAGCGACATGAAGGCCAGGGCCAGGTAGGCATATTCGATGTAGCGCACGGGGGATGGTTGAGGAGTGAAGGAGGAGGAGTGAAAGAAAGGAGGTGGTGCGGCGAGTTGGGCTTGACTCGGAGCGGTATGGCTACGGTTCTTCGTCTGGGGCGTCCATTTCGCCTTCGATGCCAAAGATAGAGTAGCCAGTAAACTGGGTATTGGAGCGCATGCCCTCTCGGCCAATGATCACCTTGTCGGGCGTAGTGATTCGCACCCGCTTGGTGGTGTAGATGGAGTCGATGCTGCGGTTCCAGAAGAGCTCTTCGGTTTCGAGCTGCTCGTTTTGATCATTGCGCAGCAGGACATTTTGGGCTAGGCGAGCGAGGCCCTGGTCGCGGTTGAAGCGCCCTGAGTCAGCGGTAATGATGCTATGAGGCTCGCCGTAAGCATCGAGAAACTCCAGGCGCACCCCTTGGCTCAGCAGGTGAATGGTCTCGCGATCTTTGCGATTCTTTTCCTCTCCCTCTGAAATCTCGACTACCTTGCCGGCCTCTAGGCGCGCTCCTACGCGCACGGTGTCAGAGAAAAGATAGGTAACGCCAAAAGAGACCACGTCGAACGTATCCTCGCTGGGGGGATACATCAGCCGCTGAGCCGTGGGATCATCTTCGGTGCAACTCATCAGCAGCATCATTGCTATCACGCTAAGACCAATTCTCATCGACACAAAAGTAAGCAAAGCGAAAAAATAAGTGTATATTTATCTCTACTCATCACATCAAAAGGTACCAACTGAGCCGCGATAGGTTGGTTTCTCCGGGCTGCTACTCCTACTATTCACATGCTTTGGAGAGAATCTAGGGTTCTCTGCGGAGTTATTCATTGATTCTTCGGCGGCTCCTACCTATACGCTCTACTATGTCTGTCAATCTCCATCAACCCAAATATTACCTCAATCGCGAGCTGAGCTGGCTCAAATTCAACGAGCGCGTGTTAGAGGAGGCAGCCGATGCAACCCATCCTCTGCTCGAACGACTCAAGTTTATCTCGATTTTTAGTTCCAACCTCGACGAGTTTTTTATGATCCGGGTGGCGGGCCTCAAGGAGCAGGTCGCCGCTGGGGTGCGCGACATCCCGGCGGATGGCCTAGACCCCGAAGAGCAACTCAGCCGCATCAGTGAGCAAGTGCATCACTCGGTGCGCTGGCAATCGAAGGTCATCAAAGACGATATCCTCCCCAAGCTGAGTCGCCGGGGCATCCGGCTGCGCAATATCAACACGTTGCGCAAAGCGGAGAAGGAGCACATGCGCGAATTTTTCGAGCGGCGGGTTTTTCCTGTGCTTACCCCCCTGGCCATCGACCCGACTCACCCCTTCCCCCAGTTGAAAAGCCTGGGTCTCAATCTACTGGTAGAGCTGCGCACCCCCTATCGCAATGACCACAAGGTGGCCGTGGTTCACATTCCTTCCACCTTGCCTCGCTTCATCGAGTTGCCCAGCGAGAATGGTCGCCTCGATTTTGTGCTGGTCGAAGACCTCATCCGCAAGTACGCGCGTCAGCTCTTTCCCAACATGAAGCTGGTCAACCTCTCGGAGTTTCGCATCACCCGCAACGCCGATCTCGACCTCTCCGAAGCCGAAGCCGACGACCTCCTGAAGTTTATCGAGCGCGAGCTGCGAAAGCGGCGGGTGGGCACCGTCATTCGCCTGGAAGTGAGCCACGAGATGAGCCCTCACAATCGAGATTTTCTCAAGACCATCACCGGCCTCACTGATCGCGACGTGTACGACATCGGCACCTACCTGGATCTCTCGGCCTTTATGCAGTTTTTAGGACTCAATTTCCCCGAGTTGAAAGACCCTAAGTTCACCCCCGCCCTCAACCAACGGGTGGTCAAAGACCGCGACATTTTTCAGACCATTGCCCAGGGCGATATGTTGCTGCATCACCCCTACGACAGCTTCAACCATGTGATCGAGTTTATCCAGGAGGCGGCCCAAGACCCCAACGTGCTGGCCATCAAGCAAACCCTGTATCGTACCACCGGGCGCTCGCCCATCGTGCAGGCCCTCAAGCAAGGCGTGAATAATGGCAAGCAGGTCACCGCCCTGATCGAGCTCAAGGCCCGCTTCGACGAAGAGAACAACATCGTCTGGGCACGCCGC
>CAYVAP010000364.1:0-5512 GCA_964449365.1 uncultured Bacteroidia bacterium | reverse complement strand
CCAGGAGAGGTGGCCCTACTCAGTTGGCTGGAGATGGAGATTTTGCTATCGCTCAAGTATGTGGAGAAAAAACTGCTCACCTTTCAGTATCGCTCACAAGACCTTAGCAGCACCCAAGAGCAGCAAGAAGAAGAAATCGAAGATCCTCAGCCGGATACGGCCGGGCCCTTTATCTTGAACATCGACACCAGCGGCAGCATGTTTGGGGATCCCGAACGAATCGCCAAAGCACTATCTCTCGCCATTTTAGAAATTGCCCTGAAGCAAAAACGGCAGGTGTTTCTGATATCCTTCTCTACGGGGTTTCAGAGTGTGGAGATGACAGGCATGGAAAAAGACCTCGGCCGCTTTATCGACTTTCTCAAAATGAGCTTTCACGGCGGTACCGATATACAGCCTGCACTAGAGGAAAGCCTAAACGTACTAGAGCGGCATGAGTATCAAGATGCGGACGTGCTGATCATCTCGGACTTTGTGGTACCACGCCTAAGCCGAGAGACCTTTGAGCGAGTCGAGGCGCTTCGTCAGGAAAAGCAAACGAGCTTTCACAGCATGTTTATCACCAGGCGCGCCGATTCACGCCAAACACCTCTCCCCATTTTTGATCAGCATTGGGTGTATGATCTTGATCAGCCCGGTGTGATGCGACAGGCGGTGGATCAGCTCCGAATAATCACCGACGACCAATGATCGACCGAAAAGCAAGCGATAAAAAAACTTTCATAAATAAATATTTGATATTTCATATATCTTGTCTCCTATGAAGCAATAAACCATTGACCAGGAAAAATTTTATGAGATAAACATTCATTTTTTCTTATTCATGAAAATAAAAGGCCATCCGTCTTGTAATTATTTCAAAAATAGTTGGTCAACTCAAAAAAATAACAATACCTTTCTTTTCCTTAAAACAATGGTATTACTCCTGCTGTTCTAGTGTTTCATTCTAATTCCCAATCTCAAAAGATGACATATACACCAGTAACTTTTCCACGCGGACAGCGCGACGAGCTACTACGCGCCCTACGCTCCAATGTAAAGGCGTACTTCGATGAAGAGAAGATTTCGCCTTATGGCAATCATCAGATGGTAATCAAAACGCTAGCTATGATTACCATTTACTTTTTGCCTTATACCTTGATGCTTTTTGGAGTAATTTCCAATCCTTGGTTGGTATTTGCTTCCTGGCTCGTGATGGGAGTCGGCGTGGCGGGTATCGGCATGAGTGTGATGCGCGATGCCAATCACGGCTCTTACAGCAAAAATCCTACGGTCAACCGCTGGGTAGGATACACGCTCAACGTGGTCGGTGGCTTGGCCCTTAACTGGAAAATTCAGCACAACAAACTTCACCATTCCTTTACCAACATCGAGGGACACGACGAAGACATCGCCCCTCGTGTGATCATGCGTTTTTCCCCCCATGATAAGCGCTACTTCCTTCATCGCTTTCAGCATTACTATGCCTGGTTTTTCTACGGCCTGATGACGCTCTCTTGGGTTACAGTCAAAGATTTTCGTCAGTTGATAGACTACCACCAGCGAGGTCTGCTCGGTCGCAAGTCAGAACAGTTTCCACTGCTTTTGACTCAGATTGCGCTGCTCAAAGTCGGGTACTTTGCCTACGCCCTCGTGCTGCCGCTGCTGCTAATAGATCTACCCGCCTGGCAGATTGTAATGGGATTTTTGGCCATGCACTTCACCGCCGGGTTGATTTTGGGGAGCGTGTTTCAATTGGCATACCTGATGCCCTCTAGCGACTATCCGCTGCCAGATGAAACCAACCAAATCGGGCATCAGTGGGCTGTCCACCAACTGATGACCACCACCAATTTCGCTCCTGATCACAAGTTGCTCAATTGGTACGTGGGAGGCCTCAACTATCAGGTGGAGCACCACCTCTTTCCCAACATTTGCCACATTCACTATCCTAAGATTGCCCCTATCGGCAAGGAAACCGCCGAAGCGTTTGGTGTGCCGTATCACTCCATTCCGACTTTTGGGCAGGCCCTAGGCTACCACGCGCAGATGCTCAAGCAACTGGGAACTCAAGATTTCGAACCTGCTCCGCCAGTGTCAGAAGCAGTACCCTCTTGAGCCAGTTGGTAGTCGTTTCTCTGAGATTGCGTGCATTCCTGATTCCGGAGCAAGGGTGAGCAATAGAAGCACTGGTAGGGAAAGTTCAAAGTTCCCAGTCGAAAGTAAATATACCCGCTGGGCACGGCCACTGAGTGAGCCAATATGAACGGTGGGTAGACGTTGTGCCTGACTACCTTATGACCGTTCATATAGGTGAGCTGCCTATCAGCTATTCCAACTACGAACAGCCAACTTCGAACTTTTGAACCCATTCTACTAGCTACCCATACAAACTGCCCCTTCGTGATGAAGGGGCAGTTTTTTTTGGTGATACGGCTAGGCATTAGTTTCGCGGTCGAAAGTTCAAGGTTTAAAGTAAAGATAGCCGCTTGGTGCGACCACTGAGTGAGCCAATATAAACGGGGATTGACCAAAGTGCCTGATACCCATATACCTTATTTCCCTTATACCCCTAGCCGTTCATATAGGTGAGAGGTACATTTTTCGGGTCGAAACTAATGGCTAGGACAGATTACTTCAATGCAAAGGATTTTTCTAGCAGCACGGTGGGGCCATCGAGCAACTGAAAGGTCCAGGTGCCTGCCTGCATCTCGTAGGGTTCGTCGAGGCGGTAAAAGTCAAAGGTTTCGACACCAGCTTTTTCGCCAAGAAGATCTACCCGCTCGGTGCGCACTTCTCCGCTGTCGGGATCTTTGATGTCTGGGTGGAGAATGCGGCGTTGGTAGGGCAATTCCTCGCCGTTATCTTCGCCATGGACCTTGTACTTGATGCCAAAGGTAACCCCTTTGCGCATTTCGACCTGATCAGTTTGAGCGATGAGCTTGAGATCGTTGGCGAGCAAGGTATAGCCCACTGGACTTTGATCGTCAGGTTGCTGAGTCAAGTCTACTTCATTATTGTCAAACACGCCGTAGTCTAACAACTCGATTTTCTCTATCTTGATAATCAACATTTTGAGTTCAAACCATTGCTAAGCATGGCCTGTTCTCAAAGCACACAGAAAACACTAACTCGGGTTTGGTGGATTGTCGCAGCCCTGTTTATTTTACCTACCCATGAAACTAATATACCTCACTCGCCAAAACCTGGAAGATAATCTCTTCATCAAGGACCTGGTCCACAATTTCAAATACCCGCTGGATACCAAAGTCCTGATGCTGCACGAGCCTTTTGGGGCTGCGCTGCGCGACACCCGCTTCGTAACCAAGCGTCTCTCTACCCTATTCAGCGAGACCATGACTTACAACAATGCCTTCATGGCTCAGCAGCGCGGTCTCTTTCAGGGCTTGGACGATGGCGGTTTTCGGGTCAATACCGGGTTGATCGAGCGGCTGCTCGCCCCGATCAACCTGCTGATCGTGGGGCCTATCATCGATGGGCCGACTGGAGAAGCGTGGGCCGATCCGCTGGCCATGCTGGAGGCAGCCCGCCGTGATCTGCCCATCGATGAGACCATCGTATTTACCGGCAACCCTATGTCGCCCCTGGGCCGCAAAAAGCCCTTCATCGACTCTCAGGGGAAGGTAGACGAACTGGCCGATATCTACGAAGAAGAAACCCCAGCGCTGCATTTGGCCCATCGGATACGCCCGGCCACGCTGGCTTCACCCGTTAACTATGCCCTGTGATCGGTAAAACCGAAGGTATCGTGCTCCGCACCCTCAAGCATCAGGATGCCAACCTGATCACCACTCTCTACACAGAAGAGTATGGTATCATGAGCTTCATTATCACGGGTTACCGCTCTACCCGCTCCCGCCGACAACACAGCTACTTTCAGCCGCTCTCAGTGGTCGAAGTGGTGTTTCGCCAGCGCCCCCATCGCGACCTGCACAAAATCTCTGAGAGCAAGGTGGCTTACTTGCTGCACGAGGTACAATCTCACCCCATCAAACTCTCCCTGGGCCTGGCCATGGTGGAGATTTTTTATGACACGGTCAAAGAGGAAGAGCCACAACCAGAGCTATATCGCTTTCTGAGAGAAGTCATCATCCGGCTCGACCGAGCCGAGCAACGCCTCATCCAGATTTTTTTATATTTTCTGGTCCACCTCACTCGCTATTTGGGCTTTTTCCCCTACGACGGCAGCAACCAAGCAGACAAGCTGCGCTTTGATCCGGTAGAAGGAATGCTAGCGCCTGACCCGCAGCGCGGCGAAACGACGGCCCACCTGTTGCGGCATTTCATGTACGCCGACTTGAGCGAACTGCCCCACCCGTACAGTTGCCAGCAGATCACCTTCGACCAGCAAGAAAAGCGCGAGTTGATCCGCACCCTCTTTACCTACTATCAACAGCACATCACGGGCTTTCGCTACCCACAGACCATGCGGGTATTTGCGGAAGTGTTTGGCTGATATCAGCCTCGAACTGGCGTTTCGATGATGGGTGGCTCAGCCCCCATGCCAGCCACCTCTTGTCGGTAGATTTGTCCAGCTTCATCTTCAAAGATCACGAAGAAGTGATAGGTGGCGCGCTCTAGCTGATGGCTTTGCAGGGTAAAGTTGAGCGCACTCCCGCGGGCAAAGGACTCCTTCTCACGATACACCGGAGGGGTGTAGGTAACCTCCATCTCGTTGAATTCTCCTAGCTCAAAAGCCTGAAAGCTCAAGGTGCTGCCGCGGTTGCGCAAGGTCAGGCGCAGACAGTCGCTCCCCACATGCCTCAGGCGATCGACGTGCAATTCAGGCGGCAGAATTTCAGCCACCAATGCCTCTGACTTCGTTTCCTTCGCGGTGGCAGATCCCACACTGACGAGACTAGGTTGAGCCTCCACGGCCATAGCGCGGGAGGTGATTGGCTTGGGCTTGGCTACCGAAAAGGCCATGGCTCCTTCGTGGCCTGATCCCGGGGGCGTTGACACCACGGGCTCAGTCGCCAGCGCCGAACGATTGTGATCCATCAGCCTAAATGCTGTATGAATCCCCACCAATGTGGCAATAACTCCAAGTGCTGCGGCAATGGTATCGAGCCAGTAATCTAGAAGAAAGAGCATATTCGAGATTATTTGGAGATTATCTGCTGTGTCTGATAAGAGCAAAAAAGGCGCCAAGCGATCAAAATTACCGCGCGAACGGCTTGTCGATATCCGCAAGATACGATGGCTGAGCCAAAGGCGAAAACACGATCAGTGAGTGATTGAATAGATAAAAAATGCAAGGTCTGAAGCAATCAACTGATTGATCCTCTTGTATTAACGCCAAAAAATCGAATTTTAGATTTTTTGACGCAAAAAAAATGTTAAGCCTATATAAAAAAATCATACCCCAGAACTCGCCCCCCACTGCATATTTCTCACGCTGGCTAATGGCTCCTGGGAGGGTAAGAAACAAAGAGCGTTTTTCACCGCTTCCACCACCGCAGCGTCTGCTGCCCGGCGGCTGATTGGACCTTGACCAGGTACATCCCGGTGG